>JBGOVF010000050.1:0-9937 GCA_041477975.1 Tepidiformaceae bacterium | reverse complement strand
GCCAGCCGGCCGGGGCCGCGATAGGGGCCACCGCTCCCTTCCAGCCTCGGCTCGAATTCGATTGACGGCCGCGCGCGGCATTCGTGCGAATCAAGCGCCCACCCTGGGGCGCGGCTACCCAAACCTTTGCCCCCGCCGTGGCCGCGCACGCAGAGCGCGAAGCATAGTAGCGGCTCGCCCGCCACTGCTGGCGTCCAGGGGCATCGGCCCGCGCGTCCCGCGGCATCAAACCGCAGGTCCTCGCGGGGACGGCCCGCGGGCGAACGCTCTTTGATGGTCGCGGCCCGCATTCGATTTGTGGCCGGTGGGCGCAGACGCGCCGGTCCCTGGCCGGCCCGGCTGGCTGCTGCCAGCCGCTACTATCGACGAATCCGTACCACCGCCTCTCGCCTAACCCCTGGCTCCTGCGCCGAGCCAGTTAACACGGCGGGCGGCGCGCTCCGCGAGCCACCACGCGGCCGCTGCCGCGGCTGCCCCGAGCGCCCAGCCGGCGAGGACGTCGCCGGGGAGGTGCACCCCGGCCAGCACGCGCGCCAGGCCAACGACCGCGGCAAGGGCGAGGAAGAGCGCCGCCCAGCGCCGCCAGGCCATCGCCGCAACCACCGCCGCGGCGGCGGCGACCGTCGCGTGGTCGGAGGGGAACCCGTTGTCGGCGACGTGCGGCGTGAGCAGTACCGTGTCGGCGTCCCCGACGAACGGCCGCGCCTCGTGCACCGCGGAACTGGCGGCCAGGATCAGCAGGCCGGCGAGCGCGAGGGCGAGGCAGCCGGCAAGGCCGATGCGAGCGCCGCGCCGCAGGTCGCGCCGCAGTTCGAGCGCCCCAAAGGCGAGCAGCGCCGCCGCGAGCACGAAGATCGCGTCGTTGGCCAGCCAGCGCGTCGCGGCGTCAAGAGCGGCAGAATGCCCCGCGAGGCCGTTGAGAGCATCGAACAGCCGTTCGTTCATCGTTAACAATCGTGCGTCCGCGGCCGGACGGTTGGGAAGCGCCGGTGAAGTCGCCTTTCGGCCCGTGCAGCGGCGGTCTGGTGAACGGCACGGCCTGCTTTACGCCGTGCGTTCGGGTCTGTCATCATCCGCGCTCTGGAGGACGCGATGTTTCGCCGCCGGACCCTGATCTACGCCGTCGGGGCCATCGCTAACGCTTGTTAGTGGAGATCGACGTGTCGGCAAGCGTAGGCTCGCGCTGGGAGTCGCCTGGAAATGAAGGATGGCCGCGTCGCCGGTTCTAGTCGCTGGTTGCGCTTGGGCGCGGCGGTGGTCGTGATCGCCGTCGTGGCTGTAGTTGGGGGCCTTGTCTCCAGGAGTTGGTGGGGTTCGGGGGCCGATTCAGGCTCGCGCTATGTTTTGAAGGTCGATGCGAAGGACGCCATCATCGGGTTCGACCCAACTGTCAACGCGCGGGACGAGGTCGGCCGTATAAATGCCGCGGCGCGACAAGACACCGGCGCACTGAGGACGTTAGCGCTCGAACAACTCGGTTCGACTGACCCCAACATTCGCTGGGCGGCGCTCTACGCCCTGTCCCTGGTAATCGAGGAGGACGACGGCGAAGGCGTTGCCGCGCTCATGCTGTCGCTCGGCTCCGGCAATTTAGATGAACGATTGGCCGCGGCCAGTGGTCTAGTTGCGGTCGGAGAAAAGGCCGCGGTTCCGGTCCTCATCTCCCTCCTCGAATCCAGCGAAACAACGCGATACATCGTTCTGCCCTCGTGGCGAGTTGCGCGCGGCCTCTTGCTGACCCATGTCCAACAAGACCTCGGGCTGCGTAACGCCGCCAGCGGTCCATCCGCCGCCGCGGCGAAGCCAGCGTGGCAGACCTGGTGGGCCCAGCACGAGTCGTCGCTCGACTGGGACGCTTCGACGGAGACGTTCCGATGAAGACCGTGCTCAGCGCCCTCGTTCTTGCGGTCGTGGCTGCCGGGATCACTTCCGCCGGCCCCGCCGAAACGCGGATAGTGGCCTCCGTCAGTGACGGTTCGTACACAGATGTCAAGATCGAAGACAACGTGGTCACTATCGTGGTGCCGCTGGCGGTGGTGTATGCCTTGTCCGAAAGTGACGGTCCGCCGCCCGCCGAGGTCGTCACATTCGTCCAGGATGGCTTTGCGGCAGGCGCGGCGTTTTGGAATGCGGGCTTTGCACGTCTCGCGGGATGCTTCGAACTTCGCTTGCAAGTGGATGTTGTGTTCACGACGGTTGAAGGGGAGCCCTCAGCGGAGATGGACCGTTACCACTCCGTCTACCCCTGGCATCAAAACATGGCGGGAACGTTCCCCGATGGTCGGGGTTTGCCAACCGTCGTCTATCCTCGAATTCCTGCTGGGGATCTGGCGGGCGATGCCGACAGCACGTATCCGTTCGACCAGTTCACGGTGGGTTACATGCCCGAGTGGCTGTTTGAAGACCCCTGGGCTCTGGCTCATGAGCTCGGGCATTTCTTCGGCCTTGGAGACGATTACCGGGACGGTGGGATCATCCCGGGTCGTGAGGGCACCCTCATGGGCGGCACTGAGGGCGGTGACTACATCGACCAGGCGCTCATCGATGACGTCGCGAAGCTGATCGAAGAAGCTGGCTACGATTTACCGAAGTGCATCACCGGCACGTTCCTGTCCGCGGACGTCAGCAACACCGTGAGCGCGACCCAGACATTCCACTCGAGGATCACGGAGAGAGTGACGTTCTCACTGAAGCCGGAAGTCGACGGTACCGTCGAAGGGATGGGAGTGATCGCGTTCTCCGCCGAAGCGACGTACGTAAGCAACTGCGAGTGGTCCTGGGACCCGGTCGAACTCTCGTGGCCCGTGAAGATCACCGGGCGGTTCATCGGAAACGTCCTCAGCTTCGAACTGGACCCGCCAACGCGGACGTTCCCGATAAGGCTCGCCGGGTCGTGTGGGACAAGCACATTCCCGTACGCGGCGTCCGCTTTTTCTGGCTGGTCGGACATTATCTTCACTGACGGCATTTACGAGTACACCAGAGACATCCCGCACGGCGCGCCCGATACCGGTAACACGCACGTCGAGCTGAAGCTGAAGCAGAAGAAGCCCGAATAGCGGCGGGTCCCAGGCGGCAGCCACGTCGACGTCGCTAACGCCTCGGGCCTAACACCTCACGCCTACCGCTCGCACGTCCACTCGACCCCTCTATCCGGCCCCGTTCGGCCGTCCCTGCCATCCGGGGAAACCCTTAGCCTGCGCCTAACTAACTGGCTGGAGGCGCCGCCGCATGAAGTTCCACTGGTTCAACCTCATGCCCTACCCGGATCTCCCGGACGACTTCCGCCAGAAGCACCGCAGCGTCTGGGTCGATGTCGATTCGCGCCTCTACGACCCTGTCCGCGGCCACGAGATCTATAACGACTACCTGGACCTTCTCGAATTCGCCGCCGAGCAGGGTTTCGATGGCATCGGGGTGAACGAGCACCACGCCAACGCGTACGGGCTCATGCCCTCCCCGGCGCTGATGGCGGCGACCCTCGCCCGGCGCACCCGCGATGTCAGCATCATCCTCCTCGGCCAGTCGATCGCCCTCTACAACCCGCCCACGCGCGTCGCCGAAGAGATGGCGATGCTGGATGTCATGTCCGGCGGACGGCTGATTGCCGGCTTCCCGGTCGGCACCTCGATGGACACGAACTACGCCTTCGGCGCCAACCCGGCCACGCTGCGCGAGCGCTACCAGGAGAACCATGACCTCATCATCAAGGCGTGGACCGAGCCGGATGTGTTCGCCTGGAACGGCAAGTTCAACAAGTTGCGCTACGTCAACGTCTGGCCGCGGCCGATCCAGAAGCCGCATCCGCCGATCTGGATCCCGGGCGGGGGCTCGATCGAAACCTGGGACTTCTGCGCCGAGAACGACTACAACTACAGCTACCTGAGCTTCAGCGGATTCAAGCGCGGCGCTCAACTGATGAACGGCTTCCACGACCGCGTGGCCGAACTCGGGCACCCGTTCAACCCGTACCAAGCTTCGTTCGCACAGCAGATCATCGTCGCGGAGACTGACGCCGAAGCCGAAGAAAGCTACTTCCAGCACGCGAAGTACTTCTTCGAACGCTGTCTCCACGTCTATCCCGGCTTCGCCGATGCCCCCGGCTACCGCACCGAGGCCACGATCCGCGCCGGGCTCAAATCGCAGGTGGGTGGCGTCACTTCCGGCGGCGCGCTGGGCAAGTCGTACCGCCAGTGCGTGGACGAAGGGTTCCTGGTCGCGGGCACCCCGGACTCCGTGACCGAACAGATGGAACAGCTGATCAAGGAGCTGCGCGTTGGCCACGTGTTCACGCTGCTGCACATCGGCGATATGCCGCGTGAGAAGTGCGAGCGCAGCACCCGCCTCTTCGCCAGTCAGGTGATGCCCCGCCTCAAGCATCTCTGGGCGGACTACGACGACCGCTGGTCTCCGCACCCGCTGCCGTCAGCAAAGCTCGCCACTCCCCGGCCCATCCGGGACGCCGCACTGGTCTGAAACGAAGGCTCCGAGGAGGGCACACCCGTGGAACAACTCGTCGCCCACATCCGCCCCGGGCGCTCGCCCGTCAACTACTACCGCGGCGGCAGCGGCCAGCCCGTGTTGTACCTCCACCACCTGGCGGGGATGCAGGGCTGGGAGCCGGTGCTCGCTAACCTCGCCACCAGCTTCGACGTGATCGCCCCGTATCACCCCGGCTGGGGCCCATCGGCGGGACTGGAAGAGGTCGATAGCGGGCTTGACCTGGTTCTGCACTACGCGGACTTCCTCGATCACCTCGGGCTTGAGCGGGTGGATGTCCTCGGGCACAGCATCGGCGCGTGGATGGCGGCGGAGTTCGCGGCCATCTACCCGGATCGTGTGAGGCGGCTGGTGCTCGTCAACCCGGTCGGCATCTGGAACGAGCAGATCGGGGGCGAAGATCCGTTCGCACAGCCGCCGATGGCGGCCACGGCCGTGCTCCTCGCCACGCCCGCCCACCGCGAGAACCTCATCCTGCGCGACGGCCAGGTGGACCTTCTCGAGAACTACGTCCAGGAAATGAAGGACCTGAAGGCGGCGGCCAAGTTCCTCTGGCCCATCCCCGATACGGGGATAGCGGCGCGCCTGCACCGGATCAGGGCTGAGACTCTGGTCGTCACCAGCAGCGAGGATCGCTTCATCCCGCCCGCCTACGGGCCGATCTGGACGAAGGAGATCCCGAACGCGGCCTGGAAGACGATTTCCGAGGCGGGCCACCTGGTCAACCTCGAACAGCCAGTGCGCATGGCGGCAATGGCCACCAACTGGTTCGAAGAGGCCGACCACTCGCCTTCCGGGTTCAAGGGCCGGAACGGGGTCGCCGCCACCACTCCTGTTTGAGGCGGTTTCCTCCGCAGGGGTCGGCGCCTTTGGGCTGGCGCCGGCCCCATCTCTTCACGAAGGAGGGAGCAGGGAACAGGGAGCAGGGGAAACGGTAGCCGCGCCCCACCGCGGGCGCTTGATTCGAATTAACCCGGCGCAACGCCTCCGCGAATCAGAGCCGCGCGCGTCAGCAAGCGTCCGGCCCGGCCACGAACCATGCGGGTGGCGCCGCGCCTCCGAACGGCGGGCGCCGGAAAGACGTAGCATGTGCCCAGACGCTGTGGCGGGGAGACCAGATGGACCGTGGTACCAAACTGACGACACTGCTGGAGCGCGCCGAAGAGACGCGCCGGCTCGCGATGGACGAACTGGACGCAATCGCCCGCCGGACGAACACGTTCGGTTCGCGAGAGCATCGCGACGGCCGGGACCGCGTAGAGCGCTTGTACAGCCAGGAAGCCCAGCGCTTCGAGACACTGAAGGAAGAGGAACTCGATCGCGAACTGGTGAAACAGACCTGAGTAATTCCGCTTGACAAACCGGAGTAGCATCAACTTCCACACTAACCGGCCCCGGAATCTGCTGCGCCGGCGACAGCCCTTTCGCTGCTGCCTCCGCGACCGGTTGCGTTGCCGGCCCCAAGTACCCGGAGGCAAACCGTGAGCATTCTCAGCAAGCTCTTTCGACGCGGCGACAACCACGAAGAGTGGCTCGTCAAACACCCTGGTAAGGAGAGCGTGTCCGTGGACGCGCCCTCGATTTCGGCGACTGATGAAGCGGCGACCCGTTCTCGCATGGAGAGCGAGCTCAACGAGCAGAGGACGCGACGAGACAACTCTTGAAGTGTCCGCGCTGCAATGCCAGCTCGCTGATTGGCAGCCATTCGGCGATCTCGTGCCTGGCCTGCGGACACGTGGTCCGTGAGCCTGAGCGAGAGGCCTGGGACGTGGTTGCAGCGGCCGCCCGGCCCCTCGGGCGCGAGCCGGGCCCGCCCTGGACCGAGGAAGAGCGCGAGTTGTGGAAGGTAGCGAAGAAGTAGGGCGGAGCGCCCGCGCCAGGGCCGCTTGCGATCTCCGGCCGCTCTTTACTACGCCTTTGAGCCACTCACCTTCGCCTCAGCTTCAGCAAGGACGATGCCCCGCAGGCCATGACTGACTCCCCGGTGCGGCCACCTGCTCGCGCGCGGCCGGCATCCCCGGCTGCTCAGGAACGTGGACCCACCGGAGACGAACGACGAATGACCGCTTCCCCCGCGACCAGCGCGACGGCGCCTGGCCGGCTCATGTTGAACAAGGTCCCGGAAGTCACCATCTTCTTCTGGCTGATCAAGGTGCGTGAATCGTAACCTGACGCCTGATTGTGGCCCGGCTGGCCGCCCACTCATTTGCTCCACAGAATACGGCGGGAATCTGTCGATATGAGTTCTTCTTCAGCCAGCCTTAAGCGGGCTACTCGAAACCATCGGACCCGGTTGCGCGTTTTGTCTCAACTCTCGGGCGCCGATATCGCTTTGGCGCTTGGCGCGACCGCCCTGGCCGCGAGCCTGCGATTCTATCGCCTTGGCGATACGGGCCAGAATCTGTTTTACGCCGCTACGACCCGGAGCATGTTGGACTCCTGGCACAACTTCTTCTTCGTGAGCTTCGACCCGGGCGGTGCTCTGGCCGTGGACAAGCCCCCGTTAGGCTTCTGGCTCCAGGCGGTCTCGGCGCGCACGTTCGGCTTTCACTATTGGGCGCTCGCCGTTCCCCAGGCCGTCGCCGGTACCCTCGCGGTCCCGGCCCTGTACGCCATGGTGCGCAACCCTTACGGCCGGGTACGCGCCTTCGTGGCGGCCATCCTCCTGGCTACACTGCCCGCGAGCATCGCCTCGGGTAGGAACAACTCACTCGACACCGTGACGATGTTGCTCATGCTGCTCGCGGCGTGGGGCGTTCTTCGATACCGCACCGGCCACCGCTTCCGCTGGCTGGCCTGCGCCGCCGTCTGTGCTGGCCTGGCCTTCAATACAAAGATGTTCCTTGCGTTTATCCCGCTCCCGGCTTTCGGGCTGGTCTACTGCTTGAGGGGGCGTCGGTTCGCCATTCCGGACCGCTGGCCACTCTTCGCTGCCGGGACGATCCTGGCCGTGACGTCACTCTCCTGGGTTGCCGTGGTCGGACTCACGCCCGCGAGCGATCGTCCCGTGGTTTACAACGGGTACGGAAACAGCATCTGGAGCCTGACGTTCCGGTTCAACGGGTTCAGCCACATCGTTGGCTTCCGCCACCAGGCGCGAGTGCGGTCGCCCGACGACTCGACGGCCGGCCAGGCCGCGGCATCGGGGTCACCTCCGCCAGCGCCGTGGCGCCTTCTCGCCGGTACGACGGGCGGCGAGATTGGCTGGTTCCTCCCGGTCGCCATATTTGAGAGTGTGGTGTTTCTGCGCCGCGGCAATCCCGCCGACTTGCTCTGGGGTTCGTGGCTCCTGATCGGATTCGTCCTGTTCTCGGCTGTAAGTGAGCTGAGGCCGCAGTACCTCGAAGCCATGGCTGCGCCGCTCGCGGTCTGCGCCGCGGTTGGCCTGTGCGACCTGACCGCATCGCTGCGGCGCACGAAAGTTGCCGCCCTCGTCGTCGCCGCGCTTTTGATCGCTTACGCCTGCTCGATCCTTCGGACGACAGATGACAGCGCGCCCTTCGCCGTGCTTGCGGCGGTCGCCGGAGGCGTTGGACTCCTTTCCTTCGCCTGTGCACGGCGCTTCAACTGGAGCCGTGTCCAACGCCTGGGGATGGCCGGCCTCGTGCTGGGGCTGCTCATTGGACCGTTGGTCTGGGCCGTTGAGACCGCCGTCGCCCCCGAGGTCGGTTCGGCGGCGCGGTATCCCGCGGCGGGGCCGAAAGACGCGCGGGACTATCCGCCCACCGAGAGCGGCGATCAACCCGGCCCAGAGCAACGGTCGGCTGACCCGGTCCTGTCTTTCCTCGTGGCCCACGCCACGGACAACGGATACCTGGTCTTGACCGAACGGTCGCTCTACGGGAATGCGCCGCGCTACATCCTCGTTGCGAATCGGCCCGTGCTCACGCTGGACTCGTTCTCGACTGAGCAATCCGCCCGGTCCGCGCTGGATCAATTCGTGGCCGGCGACCGGCTCCGTTACGTCGAGTTGCCGCCTTCTGGGCCGTGGATGGATCCGTCGCTCTCGCTCGGCCAGTGGTTCCTGGCGAACTGCAAGGACCTCTCGGATCAAGGTCTTGTCCCGTTCGGACGGGCACATTTGTACGACTGCAAGGGGAACTCTGAGAGCCCCCGCTGACCCGCCCTCGATCGCCCTGGAGTAGGTGCGAAGTCGGCTATTGCGCCGCGCCCGTGGAGGTTTCCGCTGCTCGGCCGAGCCCGAGCCCCGCCGCCGGCCGCCGCCGCGTCTTCTGAGAAATACGTTCGTGCGGCCTGGGTTACTCCCGGTGCAAACCCGCGCCGCTGGGGCCGCCAGGCTGGCAGCTGCGACAGAAGCTGGTCACGCGCTGATTGGCCGTGATTTCGCTGATTGTTGCGCCGCAGCGAGGGCAGGGCTTGCCCCCGAGGCGGTGGACGCGCATGAAATCGCGGCGTTCTTCGTAGTCCAGCGTGCCGTCCTTCACCATGCTCTCGCGGACGAGCGGCGTGGCCCACGCCATCACAGCGCGGGCGGCTTGGAAGAGGCGGCGGAGCTCCTCTTCGCTGAGCGCCGTTCGCGCTGTGTACGGGTTGATCGTCGCCTCCCAGAGGATCTCGTCGGCGTACGCGTTGCCGATCCCCTGGACGAATTCGGCGTTCGTGATGATTGATTTGACCTGCCCGCGGTACTTCTTCATACCCGTGAGCCAGCGCTCTTCCGTCAGCGCCGGATCGAGCAGGTCCGGCCCGTTCGTGGCCCAGTTCGGAATCGTCGAAAGCTGGTCCAACGGCACGAGGTAGATCTTCCCCATCACACGCTCGTCCGAATACCGCAGCGAACGGCCGCCGTCGATGGCCAGGACCATGCAGGTCTTCGCGCGCAGCTTCTCTTTCGGGTCCACGTACTGGAAGCGGCCGGTGAGCATCGGGTTGATGGCCAGCACGCGGCCGGAGGCAAGCCCGAAAAGCAGGAACTTGCCGTGCCGAAACACCTCGGCGAACGAATCGCCGGGAAGAGTCTCGCGGATCGTCTGGGCGGGCACGCGGAAGACAACCGGGATGCGCGCTTCCGCGCTGACGATGGTCTTGCCTGCGATCTGCTCGTTGAAGTAGCCGCGGATGGCCTCGAGTTCGGGGATTTCGGGCATGGGCCTAGTGTAGGGGATAGGCCCGAGGCCCGAGGCGCCGGGCGCCAGGCGTGGAGCGAGCATAGTAGCCGCTGGCAGCAGCCAGCCGACCTCAGTCCTCAGTCCTCAGTCCTCAGTCCTCAGTCCTTAGCGGATAGCCCCCGCCGCCCGCATCGCCTCAATCTCCGCATCCCCGTACCCAACTTCTCGCAGGACCCGGTCTGTATCGGCGCCGAGTTCCGGGCTCGGCCCCTGGGGGGCAAGTGGCGTGCCCGACATCTGAAACGGCGGGCCGACCATGCGCATGTGCCCGAGCGCCGGGTGGTCGAGTTCGATTTCGAGCCCATTCT
>JBGOVF010000498.1:0-2765 GCA_041477975.1 Tepidiformaceae bacterium | reverse complement strand
CGCCGACCGAAAGGAGGAGGCGGGTCTTGTTCTGGATGAGGTTCGCCGTCGCAAGATGGAGCACGGCCTTACCTCCTGAACACTTCTGCCGGGGCCAGGCGCCCGGCAGACCGTGCGGGCATCAGGCCGCCCGCCAGGGCCATGAGCAATCCCGCCGCGATCGTCACGCCGACCGTTGAAGGTTGGATGATCACCAGGAACTGCGGCCGCCTGAAGATGACGAGCCAGCGCATGGCAAACGCGAAGCCAACGCCAAACACCGCGCCCAGGCTCCCAGACGCCAGCGCTTGCGAAGCGACAACCCTGTAGAGCAGACCGTTCCCGGCGCCAATCGCCTTGAGAATGCCGTACTCCGAGCGCCGTTCATTGGTGGCCGTATAGATCACCATCCCGACGACAAGGGCACCGACGACGAACGCGGCCGCGAGCATCAGTAGAACGATCTGGTCGACAATACCCGCGACGACTTCCGCGTCGTTGTCCATGACTTCGCTCTTCAGCAAGACATTCGTTCCAGGCAGAGCTTGTAGCCTCGCAACCAGCTCAGCGGGCGTTGTCCCCGCTGCCGCCGTCACGAGCAGCATGCTGGCCCCGCCCGGCGCGAGGACGATCGACTCAACCGTGGTTTTGCGCGCGAAAGCGTAGCTTCCGGTCCAGGAAGCGGTCTCGTTGGAGAGGCCCACGATCGTCAACGTCTGCCCCCCAACTTCGAACGAGTTGCCAATCTTGAGGCTGTGACGGTCCGCGAGCACGCTGTCGACCACGACCTCATCGTCCGTTAGCGGCTGTCGGCCGGATTTGAGGTCCCACGGGCCCCCACCGAGGGTTCCGTCGTAGCCGATGAGCTTGATCACTTCCTTCGTGTCGTGGAACTCGGAGAACCCCAGTGTGAGCAGGATCGGCGTCACGCGGGCGACGCCCTCCGTGGCAGCCACGGCGGCGGCGACCTCGGGGGCGAGGAACCGGGCAGAACCGGCGCCCGTGGACTTTCCCCCCGGCGGCATGACCGCAACGGAGCCGGGCGCGTTATCGAGATAGACCACGGCGCTCTGCCTCACCCCGGCGCGAAGCCCAAGCAGGAAGAGGATGAGCATCAACGCCAGCGCCACCGCGACAACGCTCAGGGCGAAACGCACCCGGTCCTCCAGCAGATTCCGGAGTGCCAGGTGCCACGCCGACACCAGTGAACGGAACGGAGTACCGCCTCCCGCTTGACTCACTTCACGAACGCCGCGGGGTTCGCGACGAACTTCCGGCGGCACCCTTCCGAGCAGAAGTAGTAGGTCGTGCCCTGGTGCTCAGCCGTCCCGGCTGCGTCTTTCTCCGCGATCGTCATGCCACAAACTGGATCCTTCTTCATCGCCTGGCCTCCGTCAAAGGCTCCGTGCCCAATGCCCTGAGCATTGAATGCTACTGGAAGTCGTAGTGGTCCCAAACACGCCGTGCCCGGCCCACCTGGCTCAGTGGGTCGGCCTTGTCGCTGTCAGGCCGAAGGCCCCGCGCCGGTCGGCCGCCAGTTGGCGGTCATCCCGGACCATGTCGCACCTCGCGATATTCGGGCCCTGGCGCCACCGGCCTGCCGCCCCGCCGCGGGATGAACCGAGGCGTAATCGCGGCATACGCCCGGTATTCGTCTCCGAACTCCGCAGCAGCGTCCATCTCTTCGCGCTTTGCAAGGCGGACGTACATCACGACCAGGATGGGGAACATCGCGAGCGTGATGAGCGTCGGCCATTGCAGCAGGAAGCCGACCATCACCACGACGAAGGCAGCGTACTGCGGGTGTCGCACGTAGGAATACGGGCCCGTGGAGGCAAGCCGGTGCTCTCGTTGAGCCCGGTGAAGCACAGACCACGCGATTGCCAGCAAGACCAGGCCTGCGCCGATCGCCACGTTGCTAAGCAGATGCAGAGGGCTGACGTGCGGATTGCCACCGAGACCCAGGAGCGTATCCCAAAGATGGCCGTTGTCGTGGGACAACGGGTCCGAAACCGGGTAGCGGCTGCCAAGCCAGCCGGACAACAGATAAATCGTCAGGGGAAAACCGTACATCTCGGTGAAGAGTGCGATGCTGAACGCAGAGAACGCACCGAATGACCGCCAGTCCCTGGCTGTGTGCGGTCTCGTGAAGCTCAGTGCGAACACCACGAAGATGATCGTGTTGATGACCACGAGGGCCCAGAGTCCGTAGCCATTCGAGTCCGAACTCATGCCGACCGCCTCTCTCCCAACGGCCCGTCCCGGGGACCGTATCCTTAGCCGGGACAACCCGTAGGTACTACGTTAGGTCGTAGTTACCACAGGCTACATGGTCTTGAGTTCGTCGAAGCATGGCCGAACGGACCGTGCGGCGCGTCCGTTAGGCCCGAATTCCCTCGCGCCGTACGGCCGATAGAGGCATCGGTGTCTGGCGGCGGAGTCCCTCTTAGAGGGGGACTCCCTCTCGCCATCGGGGCCGAACGGCCTGAAATACCGACCCGAACGGACGTACCCGCCGTCGAGGCAATTACTACACTCGTAGTAGATACAGCTGGGGTTTGACCACGGTGTGTCAACAAACGGGAAAGGACCCCTTGGGTGCCCGAGACGATGCTCTACCGCGACCGCGAACTGCTGGAACCAGCCCGCCAGGAGGTTCGGAATGGACCGTGTGACCATACCGCCGTCTGGGTGGTCGATCTGGCTTCCCGCCGCGTGATCCGCGCGGTCTGCGCGGCGTGCGGCATGGTGCCCAGACGGATCGCGCGCGCGGGTGGATCCGGACT
>JBGOVF010000231.1:0-4723 GCA_041477975.1 Tepidiformaceae bacterium | reverse complement strand
CGCTCCACTCCGGCCCTACCTGCGACCACGCGACATCCGGGCGGTGCTCGCCCAGGAACGCACGGATGCGCCCGCGCAGCGCTTCTTGCTCAGGGGTGAAACGAAGGTCCATCTGTTGAACTCGGCGCTCGGAATGGGGTGGAGTCTACTCGCCCGGCGAGGGGTCGGGTGCGATGGTCGCCTGGGACTCGAGGAAGCGTTGGAACCGGCGCAGCCGCTCGCCGCCAATTCGGTCCGAGGGCCGGTGGGCCGTCACAAACCTGTCTTCGGTCCACCTCGCCCGTTCGTCAATCATCCGAATCGCCCCATCGCGCTCGCCGCGAAGCCAGCGATCCGCGGCGAGGTATTGGAGGCCGGTATCCCCTTCGCGGGAGGCCCACCAGCGCCGAGCGCTCTCCAGGGTTCCGCACTGCTTGAAAAACTCGGGTGCGCAGGCTTCCAACGGCGGGGAGAGCTCTGAGCAAACCGACGCAGCGGTCACTCTCGGCCGGACTTCTACCTTCTGGTATCTCTTCCTCGTGAAGTTGCCGACATCGGTTTGAATGAGGCGCGGCCATCGTGAATCCTCCGGCCTCCAGTGCGGATAGCTCGGCGCCGTGAACGCGGCAAGCTCACGGAAGCCCACGGCGACATAGCACGTAATGAACGCGACATCGACGCCCCACGGCCGGCGGACGTTCCAAAGCAGCGACCACACCGTGTCGGCGTCGACTACGCGGACGTAGTAATGCTTTCGGTGTCGCCGAAATCCGAGCCGCTCGGCGAACGGAACCAGGCACAGCCGTTCGACCTCCGAGACGATAAGATCCGTTGTCCGCAGCGCTACCATCGTCGTTCCTTCCGCTGCTTCGGCGTCAGACGTGCCCGCCGGATCCAAAATCCAAAATCACGAGACCGCCACGCCTTCCGTCTCGCCCGCGAATTGCTGCCGGTAGAGCCCGGCGTACACGCCGCCCAGCGCCAGCAACTCCGAATGCCGGCCCTGCTCGACGATCCGCCCGTCCTTCAGCACCACAATCAGGTCCGCCTTTAGCACCGTCGAAAGACGGTGGGCGATGGCGATAACGGTGCGGTCGCGTGTCAGCCGCTCCAGCGCCTGCTGGATCACCCGCTCGGTCTCGGAGTCCACGCTGCTCGTCGCTTCGTCGAGGATGAGGATCGCCGGGTCCTTCAGTAGCGCCCTTGCAATCGCCACCCGCTGCTTCTCGCCTCCGGAAAGGCGGTACCCGCGTTCGCCCACGATCGTCCCGTAGCCGTGCGGCAGGCGCGCGATGAAGTCGTGGATGTTCGCCGCCCGCGCCGCCTGCTCGATCTCTTCGTCCGTCGCATCCGGGCGGCCGTAACGCAGGTTGTCGCGGATCGTTTCGTGAAAGAGAAACGGCTCCTGGTTCACCATCCCGATGGCGTTTCCGAGCGACTCGAGCGTGATGTCGCGGATATCGTGGCCGTCGATCGTGATCCTGCCGCTGTGCACGTCGTACAGCCGGGGCACCAGGTACGCGGCTGTCGTCTTGCCCGCCCCCGAATGCCCTACCAGCGCCACGAACTTGCCGGGCGGCACATCGAACGAGATGTGCTGGAGCGTCGCCGCATGTTGCTGGTAGCTGAAGCTCACGTCTTCGAAGCGCACGTGCCCACGAGCGTCGACCAGCGGCTGCGCGCCAGGGCGATCGGCGATCTCCTGCTCCAGGTCCATGTAGTCGAACAGCCGCTCGAACAGTGCCAGCGAGCTGAGCACCGTGACGTTGATGTTGAGCAGCGACGAAACCGGCCCGAACAGCCGTGAGAGCAACCCGCCGAACGCCACGACGGTGCCGATGGACGTTTCGTCGCCGATCACACGGTGGCCGCCGTACCAGTACACCACCGCCGGCGCTATCGCCGAAAACATCCCCATCGACATCATGAACCAGCGCCCCACCATCGCCCGCCGGATGTTCAGCGTGCGGATGCGGCGGGCAGTGTCCTCGAAGCGGTCGATCTCGCCTTCCTGGCGCCCGAACGTCTTCACCAGCAGTGCCCCGCTCACAGAAAGCGTCTCCTGCATCTGCGAGTTCAGCGTCGCGAGCTCTTCCTGCGATTCCATCACGAGCGCGCGCTGCACATTGCCGACGCGCCGCGCCGGGATGATGAATAGAGGAAGGAACGCCACCGAGAAGAGCGAAAGCTTCCAGTCGAGCGCCAGCATCAGCGCGAACGTGGTCCCCGCGATGATGATGTTCCCGGCCACGCCGCCCAGCGTGTCGCTCACCACCTGCTGCACCGCCCCCACATCGTTGCTCACCCGCGAAAGGATTTCGCCGGTGCGGTTCGCCGTGAACCAGCGTAGAGACATGCCGGTAAGGTGCCGGTAGAGCCCCCGGCGCAGGTCGAACATCACACTCTGGCCGATGGTGTTGCTCAGGAACGACTGCAGCACGCCGGCCAGCGCCCCGGTGCCCACCGCCACGAGCATCAGCACCACGTAGACGTTGAGCAGGTGGCCGTCGCCGGCGCCCGGCTTCAGCGCCTTGTCGATGATCCGCTGGATGAGCAGCGGCGGCGCCAGCCCCACCAGCGCCGAGAAGACGATCACGGCCAGGAGCCCCAGCACCAGCTTCCCGTGCGCTCTGTGCAGCGCGATCGCCCGGCGCAACGTGGGCCAGGCGGGCCGTTCGGGCCGCGCGCCCCTGCGCTGCGAGCGGCCGTGCCAGTCCATTGCCATGTCGCTCAAGGTTAGGCCGCGCCCGCCAGAAGCGATACTGGCCCCGCGCGCTGCCCGTTCGGGCAGGAGCTCCCCCCTCCAGCTATGCTGGAATCACCCCCACGCGGAGCCACGAAATGCCCGAACCCGCGATCGAAGCGCTGCTCGCCGCCCGCACGATCGCCGTGGTTGGGCTCGATTCGCGCACGGATCGGGTGGCCTACCGCATCGCGGTCTACCTCCAGCGCGTGGGCTACAAGGTCATCCCCGTCCACCGCGGCAACTTCCCCGCCGACGCGGTGCTCGGCGAGAAGGCGTACGAACGCCTGCGCGACATCCCGGAGCACGTCGACCTGGTCGATGTCTTTGTGCGCTCAGAACAGACGGGCCCCGTGATCGATGACGCCATCGCCATCAAGGCCGGAGCCGTCTGGCTGCAACAGGACATCTTCAATGACGAAGGCATCGAGCGCGCCCGCAAGGCAGGCCTCGCCGCCATCCAGGACGCCTGCACCATGGTCGAGCACCGCGTGCTGCGGCAGGCGCCCGCGGCAAGGCTACGGGCTGGGGATTAAGCGCCGCTCACGGGTTGCTATCGTTCTGTGAACGGCCTCACTGTTATTGCCGCCTTACCCCGTTGAAACGTTGGATACCGTACAGTATCTTTTCCCGTCTGGAGGTGAGCGGTGACCGAACCCGAGTCCGGCGGACTGCTCGCAAGGATCCGGAGGACGGCGGCGGACGGCGTTCGCCAGCAAAAGACCGCGGCGACCGAACTCCAGCAGGAACAACAGGAACAGCAGACCGATACCGCCGTTCAGCCGAAAAAACAGCTGGCGGCAATCCAGAACTGCCTTCCAAAACGCCTGCGGCTCCTCGGCAAAGGCGGCCGCGAACTCCAGCTCTCGCCCCTTGAACGCCGCACCATCACCCAGGATCACCTCCTCGGTTTCGAGCCGGCACTCGTCGCGGCGCAGGACCAGCAGTTCGTCAAGCTCCTCTACAAGTGGTCCGGGCGCGTCGAGAACTTCCTCCAAACCGTCGCCGGGCTTCTCATGGTCGGCGCCATTGGCTTCGTCATCGTCGGCCTCGTCTACTTCCCTTTTGAGGACACCTCACCGCGCGTGCTCGCCGGCTACTGGGCCGGCATCCCGGCGGTTGCGCTTGGCGTCTTTGGTGTCGCCTTCCTCAGGGTGTCGGACCGGATGTCGACCATCATGGCGCTCATCCCCTTCCAGGCCGCGCTCCTCGCCACGCTGGCCGTTGGGATCGGCGCGCCGGTCCTCGCCCTCTACGTCACCCACGACCTCCACAGCCTCTGGTTCGGCGGCGCGGCAGGCATCAGCGAGGACGAACGCCTCGGCCGCGGCCTCCAGGTCATCTTTGTTGTCGCCGCAACGCTCCTCCCGGTGCTGCTCTACTTCGTCTTCGACCGCGACCGCATCGAGACAGTGCGCACGGGCATCTTCCGCGCGATCTTCGCTCTCGACCCGGATATCGAGACCCTCTCGGATGCGGAAGCGCGCTACGGCGACCGGGTCGCCGAACAGTACGGCAAGCAAGATTCCACGCTCTCCGGCCGCATCACCCGCGGCCACCGCTTCCCCATCGTCGGCGCCACGATCTTGCTGGCGTTCGGCTGGTTGATCGCGCTCGTTTCCACGAGCGGCGACGCGGCCACGAAGGAACTCTCGACGCTCTCCTTCCTCGATCCCGCCCAGCGGCCGGTGGCGTTTGCGTTCCTCGGTGCGTATTCGTTCGCGCTCGGGTCGGTGGCCCGGCGCTACGCAAACGGCGACCTCGCCCCCAAGGCCTACGGCCAGATCGCCGCGCGCATCGTCCTCGCGCTCATCCTCGCCTGGGTGATCGAGGCAATCGTGCCCGTGTCGGATGGCTCATGGTCCCTCCTCGGACTGTGTTTCCTGGTCGGAGTCTTCCCCGAAAGCGGCCTCCTTTTCATTCGCGAGCTCATCCCCCACAAGATCTTCCCGCCACTGCAGGAGAAGATGCCCCTCACCGAGCTCGAAGGCATCGACTTCT
>JBGOVF010000492.1:0-2795 GCA_041477975.1 Tepidiformaceae bacterium | reverse complement strand
GGTCGTTCGGGCTGTTCAGCGGCGTCCCCTCCCAGGCGGAGGCGAGCGATGTGACGTTCGCAGGGCTTGCGTAGGGGCTGCGGGACACCCGCCGCCCACCGTGCTCGCAGGCGAGCACGTTGCCCTGCTGGTCCAACGTCAGGCCATTGGACCAACCGCTCGGCTGGCGGTAGACCTCCGCCTTGTCCGTGCCCGGCCGCCAGCGGTACATGCAGTTGCCCGGGATATCGCTGAACACCAGCGCGTGGTCGTTCGCCACCCAGATGGGCCCTTCGGTGAACAGGAAGCCGCCGCAGAGGCGTGTTTCCTTGGAGGTGAGCAGGCCGGAGATACCGTTGTCGTCTTCGATTCGCATGGCCGCGATTCTGGCACAGATGAGATGGCCTCGCGAGGATGGCCAGGCGATCACTGGGCGCGGGCAGCCTCCCTCCCCGTCCCGCTGCGCCGCCTCACCCGCCCATGCTCCCCGTCTTCGTCACTTCCTCACCTGTGCCGGTGGCGAATCCGCTACACTGCAGGCGCCGGAGGGTCGGAGGCTATGCCCCACCAGTTCCTCTCGCACGCAAACTACGTCGAGGTCCGCCTGACCGGTGTGATCGATTCGGCCGCACCTCTTCCGGAGGACGAAGAGCGCGCGGTGCAGTCCGTGGGGCGCGTCCTCATTGACTACTCCGGCGTCGAACGCTGGGATGTTGACCCGTACGCCTTCGTGCCGGCGGCCCGCGAGAACGACCGCCGCGGCATCCGGATCGCCGTGTACGCGCCGCAGCCCGTGCTCTTCGGGATCAACCGCCAGATCCTCCAACTGGCTGGCGCACGCGAGGGCGAAACGGTGTGCGTCTTCACGGACCGGGCCGAAGCCGAGGCCTGGATCCAGGCTGCCTGACCGGCCGGCGGGCGCATCGCCTGCTACCCTGTGCGGCGTGAGCAGCCTCATCGGCCATGCGGACATCGTGCGCGAGCTGCGCGTCCTCGCGGCCAGCGCTGAGCCGCCCCACGCCGTGCTCTTCACGGGGCCCGACGGCACGGGCCGCACCGCCCTCGCACTCGAGTACGCAAAGCTGCTCAACTGCGAAAACGTCCCCTCGGCGGTTGCCGCATCCTCTCCGCAAGGCGGCCTCTTCGCTTCCGTCCCCACCCAGTCCTCAGTCCTCAGTCCTCAGTCCTCGCAACTCCCCTGCGACCACTGCCGCCCCTGCCGGCTCATCGCCGAGGGATCGCACCCCGACGTCATCACCGTCGCGCCGGGCGACATGCTCTGCCGGCCGCGCGACGGCGAAAGCCACCCGAAGCACCCCGAGTCGCGCGACATCCGCATCTGCCAGGTGCGCGGCATGATCGACCTGGCCGCGCGCTACCCGTTCGAGGCCCGCTACCGCACCATCCTCATCGACCCCGCCGACAGGCTGGGACGCGACGCCGCCCACACCATCCTGAAGACGCTCGAAGAGCCGCCCGGGCACACGGTCTTCGCGCTCATCAGCGCGGCTCCGGAGGCGATCATCGAGACGATCGTCAGCCGCTGCCGCCGGATCGACGTGCGCGTCGTGCCGAAGGGCGAAATCGAGGCGGCGCTCGTTGCGCGGGGCATCGCCCCCGATGTGGCCGCGCGGGCGGCGGAGGCGAGCCGCGGGCGTCCCGGACGCGCCATCGCGTACGCGGCGAAGCCGGACCTGATGGGCGACCGCGGCCGTCTGCTCGAACGCTGCGCCCGTATCGCGGCGGCACGCACGACCGAGCGGTTCCAGTACGCGAACCAGCTGGCGGAAGGCTTCCGGCGCGACCGCAACGCCGTGCTCGGGGAGATCGACGCCTGGGAGGCGTTCTGGGAGGAGCGCCTCCGCACCTCGCCGGCCAACGACCGCGAGGCGGCGGTCGGCGCATTGGAGGCGCTGCGCGCCATCGCCCGGGCACGGGAGGACCTGCTCGCGCAGGTGATGACGCGCCCGGCGCTGGAGCTGATGCTCCTCTGCTTCCCGCGCATCGAAGGGCCAGCCGCGTCGCCCGCGGAGGACGACGAGTTCGAAAGCGAGCCGGCGGCTACGCGCGGGCGCTGAGCTATTGCGCCGCCGGGAGTGTCCACTGAACCGGCGCTGAGCCGCTGACCGCGAACCAGTAGGCCTCGCCGGTCTTGAGCGACAGCAGGGTGTTCGCGCCGGGCACATTCCCTGAGCCGGGAAAGTAGGCGAGCCACGTCGCTGTCGCACTGTCCCAGGCGTAGATGGCGCCGATGGCGCTGGTCACGTTCGTGCCGCCGGTGGCGGCGCCCGTGCCCGCAAGCGCTTCGCCGGGCGACACGCCATCGGGGCCGGTCCAACTGACCAGACTCCAGCGCGGGCTGAGCGTGAGCGTCGCGTTCTGGGGGCCGTTCACCAGCTCGTCGAAGCCCAGGTCGCCGGTGTCGTCGTGGAAGAAGAGGAGGACGTTCGCGCGCCGCCCGAGGGCCGAGGCGACCTTCACCCACGCCTGGCATTCATCGACCGCGCCCGCGACGAGGGGCGGGAAGGCCTTGACGGGCGAGCCAGCGTTCGCATTGTCGTAGGTCGAGAAAGTGGAGAGGCCGGTGATGGAGCGCGTCGGCGAGACCGGGCCCTTGTTCGTTTCGATGATGACGCCGTCGCCGGAATCGATGAACGCGTCGAGCGTGGCGCGGGGGTTGGGCAGGCCGGTCGTGCCGTTGATCAGCGTGTCGTTCGGGGCATCGGTGAGGACGGGGTGGAGGCTGACGGCGCCGAAGGCCGCGGCATCGCAGAAGCCATCGCGGTCGACGGCGTGGAAGACGACGTAGGCGAAGC
>JBGOVF010000020.1:0-12994 GCA_041477975.1 Tepidiformaceae bacterium | reverse complement strand
GGTCTGATGATGGCGAAGGCCCAGCCCATAGTGGTTGCTGCGCGAAGCGGGCCTTCGACGAGCGCACGGACGAGATCCGGCAGCCCGGCGAGCCCGGCGTCGTTCGCACCGGGCGCCAGGACGAAGGCGCGGCCGGAAAATTCGCGTCCGCCCAGCCAGTACCGGACGGATGGGTCGGCCAGAGCGTTCTTCACCCACTCGGAACGGCTGCCGCGATATGTGCTGACGATGACGTGGCCTTCGACCAGGGCAGCGGAGAGCGGCGTCCGCCGCGGCTCGCCGGTCTTACGGCCGCGGGTTTCGAGCACGACGAGCCCGGTGGGAAACAGGCCCGGCGAAGCGCAGCCGCGCATGACGAGCGGTTCGACGAACGTGTTCAGGCCGCGAAAGAACGTGGCTTCGGCTTCCTGCAAGGGGGAACGTGGCATAGAGCGAGTATCCGCGCGGCCCGGGAGCAAGTACAGCCGCTAACGGCCGCGCTCCGCGGTTTTCCCGGCCCAGAGCGCCAGGCACATGGCCGTTCCGCCCCAGAGGTAGCCGCCCGCGGTGTCGCTTGGCCAGTGGGCGCCGATCACCACGCGCGCCGGGCCGCTCAGTACGATCACGATGGCGCAACCCACGCGTGCCACCAGCGCGGCTCGCTTGCCGAGCGCGACCGCCGCGAGGAAGGCGATGACGCCGTAGACCAGCACGTCGCCGTAAACGTGGCCGCTGGGAAAGCCCCAGGAATCGAAGTGCCGATCTATCTGGACGCCGAATGTCGCCGTCGGGCGCGGCGATTCGACCAGTCGCTTGAGCAACGTGGACCCGTCCCGCAGGACGAGCGCTGCCACGCACGCCACGATCGCCCCAACCCGCTGAGTCTCGCTCCCCGCTCGCACTCCCAGGCGATGGCCGAATGCGCAGAGAAGGCCGAACGCGAAGAGCAGCCCCAGCTGGAGCGGCGCGTAGCCGAAGCCGTTGATGATGCCTTCGTTTCGGCGCAGCGCGTCGAGGTCCTGGATGCGGTGCGTGAGCCAGAGATCGCCGGGCAGCGGGCTACCCGCGACATCAACCCAGATGGTGAGCGCCAACGCCGCGAGACCGAGCACGGCTCCGGCTCGCAGTAATTCCTGGCGGGTCAACGGCCGGTCACTTCAACGGCCTCCGCGCCCACTCTTCCCAGGTGGTCCAGGCGAGCTTGTTCGAGCCGTCACTGTGGCGCAGCCCGATGTCCTTGAACACCGCCGAAGCGCCGGAACTCGCGAACGACGGGTCCAGGGCCGCGAACCAGATGACGGCGCTGAATCCGAGGCGATTGGCTTCGCTCAGGATCCGGGAGAGGTAGGCCTGCTGGTCTTCCTCCGTGCCGACGTTAGCCTGCCCTTCAACCGGCGCCGATGGGAAGCCGGTCTCGGAGATCAGGATCTCGCCGTCGAAATGTTGTTTGATCTGGGAGTAGTAGTCGGTGCGGATGTCGGACGCGCTGCGCAGCGCCGTCAGGAACGGGTAGGTACTGATGGCGAGCGCGTCCATCTCGCCGCGGAAGCGGTCGATCAGTTCCCAACGCGGCGAGTGCACCTCGCCGAACGTGCCTTCGAGGTCTTCCAACTGGAACGTGGGGAACACTTTCGTCTTCGGGTTGTTCGCCTTCACCGTTGCGTACGCTTCCCTGTACAGCGTCTCGTACGCAGCGAACTGTTCGGGCGCGCGTTCGAAGGTCATGTTCACTTCGAGCCCCAACGCCAGGTAGTCCGGCTTGTAGTTCTTCGCGACATAAGCGGCGTAAGCGACGAACGCCTCCCGCACGCCTTTGTCCGTGAAGCCCGCCTGCGGGTCGACGCTCGGCGGCAGGTTTGCCAACCGGCTGCGCTGGACCACGCCGTCGGTGGGGTCGATCGCGTAGAACAGCTTGAGGTTGCTGTACTGCTCCAGCAGTTTCTGTTCCAGCCTGGTGTTATCGGTCGTCGTCGCGCTGACACTTCCGCCCGGCAGAAAGTCCTCCCAGGGCGGCGTTCGCTGGATGAGGACGATATCGGCGTACTGCGCCGCTGTCGCGAAGGCCCCGATGTAGGCGTCACTCGTGCGCTCCGGCGGCAGCGTGCTAAAGCCGAGCCGGACGGTGCGCGGGGCTCCGGCGGGTGCGGGCCGCACGACAGTCGGGCCGATGCCAGCGGGAGAAGTGGTGTTCTTGCCGCCGCAACCGCTAAAGAGCAGGCAAGACCCAAACAGGAGCGCTGTTACAATCCATAACGCGGGGGTTGGCCGGGAGAGGCCGGGAGTCGCCATGCGAGGAATCTTCCTCGGGGCGGTGATGCTCGGGTTGGTTGTGGGCGTCTCCGTCGCCGGTGCGCGCATCGTCATGGGCGGCTCAGAATCGAGCCCTGACGAGACGGCGACCAACCTGCGTTCGCCCCAGGCCGCCGCCGAAGCGTTCGCCCACGCTTGGACCGCCGGGGACTTCCCGGCGCTCTACGTCCTGCTCGACCCGGCCACTCAGCAGGCGACGACCCTCGAGCAGTTCACGCAGGCCTACAACTCGTTCGCGACAGAAACCACCCAGGCGCAGATCTCGGCCTCCGTCCAGTCGGCCTCGGTCGCGAGCGCGACTCTCGCCGTCCGGCTGGCTACAGCCTATTTCGGCACCCTCGAATACACCATCGCACTTAACCTCGTCCCTACTTCGGCAGGCTGGTCCGTCTCGTGGAGCCCGGCCGCTATCCACCCCGAACTGACCGACGGCCGAACCTTCAAGAGCGACATCCAGCGCCCCACGCGCGGCGCCATCCTGGACCGGAACGGCGCGCAGCTCGCGGTCACAAAGGACATTCGCTTCCTCGGGCTCAACCGCAGCACGGTGACGAACCGGGCAGCACTCACTTCTGCCCTGGTGGACTTCGGGTTCACGAAAGACCAGGTCGACGCGGCCTTCAACGATTCGTCGGGGCCCACGCAACGGGTGAGGGTCGGCGTGGTGCCGGACGAGAAGGCTGAGGCGGCAGCGACGATCCTGCGCAACATCCCGGGCGTGCTGCTGTTCTTCGAATCGCAGCGGGTCCACCCGCTCGGGCCCGCGGCTGCGCATGTTGTGGGCTACACGCGCGAGCTGACGGCGGAGGAGCTGGCCGCTCGCCCCGGCCAGGGCTACCGCCCCGGCGACCGCGTGGGCGCCATCGGGCTCGAAGCCTCGCAGGACGAAGTCCTGGCGGGAAAGATTGGCGCCGAACTGCGCATCGTCGATGGCGACGGCGCGACGCCTGTACGAGTGGTCGCCAGTCGCGCCTTCGTGCCCGGCCAGGATGTCCGCGCCACGCTCGATTCGGCCACTCTGCGCGCGGCCTACGTGCGCCTTGGCACGCGCGCAGGCGCGGCGGTCGTCCTCGATCCGCGCACCAATGCCATCCTGGCGCTCAACAGCTCGCCTTCGTTCGACCCGGACGCCTTCGAGCGGAACGACGCGGAGGCGCTCAAGGCGATTACCTCGGCGGCTGGCGGCCCGCAGGCGAACCGCGCGACCACGGGCCTCTACTCGGGGGGGTCGACGTTCAAGCTCGTCACCGGCGCCGCGGGTCTTGCCTTTGGCGGGTACAAGCCGAAGGACCTGTTTGAATGCGGCGCCGTCTGGTACGGGCTCGTCCCTCCCCGGCGCAACTGGGAGGGTGGCCAGGGACAGCTCACCATCGCGGAAGGATTGATGCGTTCCTGCAATTCGGTCTTCTACCAGATCGGCTTGACGCTCTACAACAACACCGATGGCGCGCTTTCGAAGATGGCGCGGCTGTTCGGCTATGGCGCTTCGAGCGGCGTGGTCGGGCTGAGTGACGAGGAGGGCCTCGTGCCCGACGCCGCCTGGAAGCGCGCCACCAGGAACGAAGCCTGGTTCCCGGGCGACGAGGTGAACCTCGCCATCGGCCAGGGTGACCTGCTGATCACTCCGCTCCAGCTGGCGAACGCCTACAGCACGCTCATCGCGAATGACCTGCGTGCGCCGGTGATCCTCGCCGGCCAACCCGCGACTTCACGGGGGGCGCTGCCGCTCACGCCAGAACAGTCGGCCCACTTGAAGCTCGGCCTCGCGCTGGTGACCGGCATTCACGGCACTGCCTCGGCGGCGTTCGCGCTCTCCGGCTACACCGATTTCCTCGGGAAGTCGGGCACTGCGGAGGATGCGGGCGCCCAGCAGCACGTGCTCTTTGTCGCGGCGGCGCCCGCGGCGGCTCCACGCGCCGTGGCGGCGGTTGTGTTGGACGATGGGCAGTCGGGCTCGATCGAAGCCGGGCCAATCGCGCGGGACATCGTGCTGACGGCGATCAAGTAGGCCAGGCTTACTACTGGAAGAGCGACTCCAGGCGGACGGTGACGCCTGGCAGCGACTCCAGCGGAACGTCCCCGCCAGTGTATGTAGCCTCACTGTAGCCACCGTCGGCTCGCCGTCGCCACGCTGTCGCCGTGCGCTCGTACGGGTGGATTCGCCAGATCTCCAGGTCGCCCCGCTGCTTGTATTCGGGGAACTTTGTATCGACATCGTAACTGCCCGTTGACGGCGACCACACTTCGGCGATGAACGGCAGCGGGTCGGTGTATGTCTCGAGCTTCATGGTGCCGCCAGCCGCGCGAATCAGCCGGACCGGGATGACGACGACATCGGGGAGGAACGAGTTGGCCTCGTCGCGGGCAGCGTAGCCGGCGTTCGTGCCCACTTCGTATTCATCCAGGTCGAGCTGCCTCGCGAGGAGCATGGCGAGCCGCCGCGCCGCGCTGTTGTGCTCCCGCGTCATTTCGGGTTTCCTTCGTGGCCGCCCACAGACAAGCTCCCACTGCCCTTCGGGGTCTTCCATGGCAAGTTGCTCGAACGTTGCTTCACTAACGGGCACTGCGCACCTTCGCATTCAGTGTAGCCGATGCGTCGGCGGCTACTCGAAGAGGCGATCCATGTCGATCCGCACGCCAGGCAATGTCCCGACTGTCGCGATTCCGGACCGGTGCGTCGTTTCTGTGTACGAGCCGTCCGGCTGGAGCGTCCAGGCGATCACCGTCCGGTCGCGTGGGTGTATACGCCAGATTTCGCAGTCGCCTCGCCGGCGGTACTCAGGGAACTTCGTGTCGACATCGTAGATACCCGTTGACGGTGACCATATCTCCGCGACGAAGAGGAGGGGGTCCTCGTAGTTCTCAAGGCCGGTTTCATCGGTAAGGCCCCGGTTCGGCACCACTGCCACATCCGGAATGAGGTACGTCCCGGGCGAAATCTGGAGGGTGGGAGCGTTCATTCGAAGTTCGAAGCGCGCGGCGTCCAGTTGCGGCAACAGTTGCGCCATGAGGCGGTACGCGATCGAGTTGTGGCCTGGCTCATCGGCGGACGTTCACGCAACTTCCCGCGGACGAGCTCCCACTGTGTATCGGAGTCTTCGAGCGCAAGGCGCTCGTAGGTCGCGTAACTAACGGCCATGGATTCGGCATACCTCAGTCAGTGGGCCGCCCAGGTTGGCACCCGCTTTTCCCGTGACGCGGCCATGCCCTCCTTCGCATCGTCCGTGGCGCCGGCGACGCGCCGCATGGTCTCGCCGAAGCGAATCGCTTCCACGAACGGCATCTCTTGACCGCGGAGGGCGACTTCCTTGGTGGCACGGACAGCGAGCGGTGCGGACTGGCAGAGGCGCGCCGCCAGCGCCCTGGCTTCGTCCATGAGGGAATCGTGGGGGACGACCTTCCAGCAGAGGCCCATCTCCCTGGCGCGCGCCGCGTTCACGCGTTCGCCGATGAGCAGCAGCTCCATCGCGTTTTGCCAGCCCACCTTGCGTGGCATGCGCACGGCCCCCTGGATTGTTGGCACGCCGAGCCGCACTTCGGGGAACCCGAACTCCGCGCGTTCGCTCGCGATAACGAAGTCACACGCGGCTACCAGCGTGAGCCCGAAGCCGAGGCAGTAGCCGTTCACGGCGGCGATCACCGGCTACCAGGTCTCGAGTCCACTTTCGAGCGAGGTCATGCTGGGCGTTTCCCAGTGGGTGGTGCCGGTAGGACGCGCCGAATCTCGAAGGTCGGCTCCCGCGCTAAAGGCGCGTCCGGCGCCCGTGACGATAGCCACCCATGCCTGGTCGTCTTCGCGCAGCTTTACCCAGGCCGCATTCAGGTCTTCGCGCAGTTCACCGTTGATGGCGTTCAACGCCTCGGGGCGGTTGTAGGTGATGGTCGCCACGTGACCTTCGCGTTCGTAGAGAACGGTCCCTGCCATGGTGTGTTCCTCCTGTTGGGGGCGAGTCTACATTCGAGCGGCGAATTTCGGGTTGGCGGCGGATTCGGGCCGCGTCAGCGCAAGGCGCGGTGCGCATCGCGTTCAGCCCAGGCGCGGGCTTTAGAGAACGATGCGAACCACTTGAGTGTGGGTTCGCTGCCAATGTCGTCCGGGCCATCCGGGGTTTCGGCCGGATGGCGGCGTCCGGCGTCGGCGGCGAGGTCGCGTTCTGGGGCGACGCTTACGCGAATGACCATATCGCGGCGCGAGACATCGAATCGAAGACGGTCTTCGGCGATGGTGTACCAGGCGGCGCCATCCACCTGGCCGATGTCCTGGCGTGGGCGGCCGTGGCCCCCGCTCATGTGCCATTCAACGTGCGGCATAGCTTCCCTTCCTCGCCGGATCTCCCCGGTTGGACGTCACCGGCGGATCAGACTGCCCGGCCGCGCAGGGCCTCGTTCTTGCCGGGCTTCGCGGTCAGCAGGTCCAGGAACTCCTGCCAATAACGGCTAAGGAGGTACTGGAGTAGCAACGATGCGCCCACCGCCGTCAGGACGATGACCCAGTCGCCGGTGTGCACCTCGGTGAAATCGAAGAAACGCCGCAGCGTGGGCGAATAGACGGTCACGAGGAAGCCGGCCACCAGTAGCGCACCCAGCAGCGTTGTGAGCACGGGCCGCGTGAGGCTGCGCCACGAGGCGCCTTCGAAGCCCAGCACTTCCACCATGAAGAAGAGGCCGGTGATCCCCATCGTCAGCGAGACGAGAGTGCGCGCCTCTTCGATGCTGCGGTTCAGCAGGCCCTCCGTGAGCAGGTGGACGATGATCGCCGAGGCGGCCAGCGCGAGCGAGGCCGGCAACGCCCAGCGCAGCACGTTGCGCGTGAAGTCACGCCCGGCATCCGGCGGGGGCACGCTGATCGAGATGAAGACGGCCGGGATTCCGAGCGTGAGCAAGGCCGTGAGAGAGCCGTGCCGCGGCAGGAACGGGAAGTCGAGCCCCAGCATGTTGGTGGCGATGATCAGGAGGTAGGCGTAGAGGCTCTTGGCGATGAAGAGCTTGCTCAGCCGGGCTGCGTTGCCGAGGACGACCGTGGCCTCTTTGGCACCGCGGATGAGCGCCTCGAATGAATCGTTGAGGAGCACAATCCCGGCGACCGCCCGCGCGGTGGCCGTGCCCGATGCCATCGCGACGGCGACATCGGCCGCGCGCAGCGCCTGCACGTCGTTCGCGCCGTCGCCCACCATCGCGACGAAATGCCCCTGGTTACGAAGCGACGTCACGATGCGCGCCTTGAGGGCTGGCGTGACGCGGCCGAAAACGCTGTTCGCGGCTACGGCGCCGTCGAATTCCTGGCCATCGAGCCCTTCGATGGCGGCGCCGGCGACCACGCCGCCACGCAGCGCGATGCCAAGCTGGGCCAGGAGTGCCCGCACGGTTTCGGGGTTGTCGCCGCTGATGAGCTTTGGCTCGATCCCGAGCCGGTCCATCATCGCGAACGCCGTCCGCACCTCAGGTCGCAGCACATCGCCGAGCGTGACGAGTGCCAGTGCCTTGAGGTTCGTCATCGCCACGCCGAAGTCCGGCAGATGGTCCCCTTCGGCGAACACCACCCCGCGCAAGCCCAGGGTCGAGGCCCGATCGTAGGCGTCGCGCAGCTCGTCCGGGTTGTCGCTCAGGGGCAGGACCGTTTCGGGCGCGCCCAGCACGAACACGCGCGTCTCGCTCCCGCGCACCAGCTTCAGGGCGCTCCACCGGCGCTCCGAGTTGAAGGGCACGCCGCCATCCTTTCGTGCGCCGTTCGATTCCTTCCCCAGCGCCTCCGCGAGCGCGCCGGCCGTCTTGCTGTCGCCTGCGCTCTCGCTGACGAACGCTGCCAGCCAGCCGCGCAGCAATTCGGCGCCGGGCACGAAGACGATCTCCTGCAGCGTGAGCCGGTTCGCGGTGATCGTTCCCGTTTTGTCGAGGCAGATGACGTCGGTGTAGTTGAGAGCCTCGACGGCGTTGATGTCCTGGACGATTGCTCCCGAGCGTGAGACGCGCACCGCCCCCACGGCGAAGGAGACCGTCATGCCCAGGAGCAGCCCGGTTGGCACGACGGTCGTCACGGTGGCGGTCGTAGCCTTTAGCGCCTCTGCGAACCCGCGCTCCTCCAGGTTGTACGAAATCATCAGGAGCGCGGCGAGCACCGCTGTAGCCGTCAGCAGGATTCGAAGGATGCGGCGGAACCGGATCTGCAGCGGCGAGAGGCGCTTCACGATCCGTCGTGCGTCGGCGGTCAGTTTCACCGCGTACGCCTCGGCCCCTACCTTTTCGGCCGTGTAATAGCAGTCTCCAGCCATGCAGAAGCTGCCGGAGCGCAGTTCGTCGCCGGGACCGCGGCGGACGGAGTCTGACTCGCCGGTGAGCAACGACTCATCGATCTCGGCCGTCCGCGCGACGATGCGCCCGTCGGCGACCACCTGGTCGCCTTGCTTGAGATGGACAAGGTCGCCCTGGACGACGTGTTCGGCCAGGATCGGAGCCTCGATCCCGTCGCGCAGGACCGTGGCCTGTGGGACGGTGAGGGCGCGAAGCTCGCGCAGTGTGCGGGTGGCCTTGATCTCCTGGAGGGTCGCTATTGCGACGTTCGCGACGACAACGAGGCCGACGAACAACCCGTCGCGGAATTCACCCACCGCGAAGAGCGCGACGATCAGCGAGCCAAGCACGACATTAAAGAAGGTGAGAGCGTTGCCGCGGACGACGTCGCCGTCGGTGCGCTGGCGGGTGGTGTCGAGGTTGCTCCTGCCGGCCGCTGCGAGCGCCTGTGCCTGGCCTGTGCTGAGCCCTGGGCCGATGGCCGGTTCGATCACGCCAGGGAGGCTTGGCTGACTCGTCGGGCTGTGCGCCATGCCTCAAGGGTGGCGCATCAACCCACTCGTGGGAAGCGCTTGTGGGGCCTGAGACCAGTGCGGCCGCGCGTCAACGAGCCTACCGCCTAAGGCCTACCGCCTGCTAGCTCTTAAGGCCGACGATCGAGAGCGTTATCAGCAATGAGATGAACACTGCGCAGAGCAGCGACAGATACCCGATCGTCTTCCACATGTCCGAGAGTCCTCCAGTGTTGGGCGCCGCCCCGCCGATCCTAGCGCGCGCCGCCGGAAGGTGCGAAACGGCTCAGTAACCGTAGTATAGAAGGGTGGGCCCTCTCGTCCGTTGCAGTCGAACTTGCGCGCCGTGATCCTCGCCGCCGGTGACGGCGGCCGCCTCGGCGCACACACGTCGGCCCTCCCCAAGCCTCTCGTCCCCCTCGCCGGCCGGCCGATCGTCGATTACACGCTGGACGCGCTCGAAGCCGTTGGCGTTACCGATGTCACCGTGGTCGTCGGCTACCGCGAGGCGCAGGTGCGCGCCACGCTTGCGGCCACGGCGCCCGGGGGCGTGCGCATCTCGTACGTCAGCAACCCCCGGTTTCATGGCGGCGCTTCGCTCTCCCTTCGGGCCGCGCGAGAAGTTGTGGCCGGGCAGCCGTTTTTGCTCCTCATGTCCGATCACGTCCTCAGCGCGCAGTTGCTCGCCGCCCTGCTGGCGGCCCATGCCGCAGCGCCGGAGCTGTCGTTAGTCGCGGCCGACGCCGGCATGCACGAAGCGGCCTACACCCACGAAGCCACGAAGCTCCTCACCGACCGCGGAGCCGCTTCTCGCGTGCTCGCCATCGGCAAGCAGCTCCCGGAGTGGTCGGCGCTCGATACCGGCGCCTTCCTCCTCTCGGCCGACGTGTGGGACGCCGTCGATGCCGCCCCCGAAGATTGCGAGCTTTCGGTCGTGTTCGGCCAGCTCATCGCGAGGGACGGGCTCTACGCCGCCGATGTCTCTGGTGCGTTCTGGTACGACATCGACACCGCCGCCGACCTCGCCGCCGCCGAAGCACTGCTGGCGCCGCGCGCAGGCGTTGTCTGAGTGGCGTACGACGGCATCGTCTCGCGCTACCTCAACCGGCCGCTGAGCCGTCCGGCGGCCCGCGCCCTCGCGCACACGCCGGTGACTCCGAACGCAGTGACGTCGTTCACGCTGCTACTGGCGATTTGCACCGGAGCGATGGTGGCCGCCGGCTGGAACATCGCCGGGGGCATCGCGATCCAGGCCGTGAGTGTCATCGACGGCGTGGACGGCGAACTCGCTCGTCTGCGCAACCTGGCCACGCGCTTCGGCGCAGTCTTCGATGCGGTGACCGACCGCTACGCGGACGCGCTCATGCTTGCCGGGATGACTGTGTACGCGGTTCGGTTCGAGGACCATGCCCGGCCGGAGTTCGTGGGGATGCTCGCACTGGCCGGCGCGCTGGTTGTGAGCTTTAGCCGGGCACGCATCGAGGCCGACCTGCCCCAGGCGGTCGCCGGCGGCTCGCTCGATTCCATCTTCGGCCTGGCCAGCCGCGACGTGCGCTCGCTTGTTGCCGCCATCGGCACGGTCGCCGGGCAGTGCTACTGGACGCTCGCCGTGCTCGCCGCCATCTCGGGGCTGACCGTGGCCTGGCGGCTGCTCTCCCTGCGCGTGAAGGGCATCGGCGGGCCGGCGCCGCGGCAGGGCGCCTAGGGTTCGAAGTCGGAGTCGAAGGCGACCGCGGGCCCGAAAGCCTGGTAGTTCAGCCCGGGCAGCGAGGGCGGCCGCGTCGGGAGCTTCGCCGGCGTTTTCGTGGGAGTGGCCGTGCGCGTGGGGGTGTTCGTCGCGGTGCGCGTGAACGGCAGCGACGGCGACGGGCTCGGCGGAGGCAGGATGACCGATTGCGGGCAGGCGCCAGAGGCCCCGAAGAGCAGCGTCACCCAGGCCTCGCGCGTGCCATCCTCCGAGACGGCGTGCGCCGCGCCCAGGCACCGCACCGGCATCCCAACATCCGCGGGGACGCGGATGCCGCCGAAGGATTCCGCGGTCATGAGCGTGAGCGCCTGGACCGGCGTGATCGGCGCGCTCACAGCGTTGTTGCCGATCGCCAGCCCTTCGCCGCCGGCCGCCTGGTCCAGGGGGTAGCCGCAGGCGATGGCACGCGTGGCCCACGGGAATCCGTCGGCGCCGTCGGCGGCGTGACCGCCCGTGCCCGGGTGGTCCGCGAGGAACCGGGCATAGCCGGCGGCCGCGGCGTTCAAGGGGGCTGAAATCTGCATCGGGTAGGAAGGGTTCGTGCCGGGGATGTACTGGTAGCGCCAGTTCTGGAGAAGACTGAGGAACGTCAGCTCCTCATCCGTGTTGGCGTGGCCCACGCACGGGGCGGTGGCTTCGGCGCGCGTACCGCCGAGGGCGAACGACACCATGGCGGCGGCCGCGACCACCGTGGCCGCAAGCGCGAACGCCCACCTCAGCCGGCGAGGGCGGCTGATACCTGCCTGCATAACGTCTCCCTCGTTCCGAACGGCCGGTCGGGCGACCATAACACGCGAGTAACCGTGAAGGTCAAGCCGGGTAAACCCGAAGGAACAGAGAGCGAAGAGGAAAGAGCGGAGCTGCTCGCCCTTATCGTGGATGTCCGCCCTTCTGGGGCAAGCCCAGCTCTCCGCTCTTCGCTCTTCGCCCGTAGCCCCCACCCTTTCGATACTGAGCAGATGCGCATTGGGGAACTTGGCCTGCGGGAGTGGGTGGCGCTGGCCGTGGTGGCCGGCGTGCTGGTGATTGGCGCGAGCTTCTACTTCGCCTTCGATAGCTCGAACGGAAGCCCGGCGCCGCGGCCCGCGCCCACCCCGCAGGTGGTGCAGCCCACCGCGCCCTGGCAGCTCACCTGGACGGCGGTGACACCCGGCGGCGACGAGGCGGTCGTGAAGCAGGAGGCGGCCCCGGCGGTGGACTTCAAGTTCGACCGGGCGCCCTTCCCGGAGGTCAACGACGACGGCTGGCGCGTTTCCGCGTCGACGGTGTTCGCTGGGCCGGCGGGCGCCTACGCGTTGTCGATCAGCTATCGCGGGGAGATCGGTGTGTCGATCGGCGGCGCGGAGCAGAAGATCACCCCGGCGATCGGCGAGGCCTCGTTCGACATCGCCTTCGACCTGGCCGAGGGCGAGAGCAAAAGGTTGTTCGTGCGGTTGCGGGATGCGGCCGGCGAGGCGAGGCTGAGCGCGCGGATCGTGAAGCGGGTGGCGCCGGAGCAGCCGTAGGGCGTCCGCGAAATTGAAACCGCTGCCACCAAACGCGACAGTCGGGCAATCGATAGTAGTGGCTGGCTGCAGTCAGCCGGCCCGCCCCGGAGTCGCGGCCGTCCCTGGCCGCTGATGCCATGCAACATCGCCAACGCCGCGACGATCCGGGGCTGCGCCCGGCGCCAGCGGCCACCGAGGGCCGCGACTCCAGAACTATCCTCCTTCGCTCTGCGCTCTTCGCTCTCTCCTCTTGGCTACCGCACGAGTGCGCCGTATGCCTCCGGCACCCTGTCGCGAATCACGTTCGTCCCCGGGGCCATGTCCTTCCAGCGGGAGAGGGCGCGGTTGACCGGGGCCGACATCGCCAGGCCGCTGTTCGTGGGCGAGGCGGTGATCGGATGGCCGGTGGGCGCAACGATCGTGCCGCCTCCGGGCCAGGCCGCGGCCGTGTACACGCGGTTCTCGTCGCTGCGGGTTCGGGCCATGCGCTCGGCCATCGGGTGGTTTTCGAAGAGGGGCCAGGCGAGGATGTCGGCGCCTTCCAGGGCCAGCGCGCGGGCCACTTCGGGCACGAACCCTTCGTCGCCGCAGAGCACGGCGACGTTGCCGGCGGAGGTCGGGACCACGCGGGCGGTGAGCTCGCCGGTGGCGATGCCGCGGCCGTGGGTGGC
>JBGOVF010000379.1:0-3406 GCA_041477975.1 Tepidiformaceae bacterium | reverse complement strand
GGAGTCCGAGCGATTCGAGCTTGGCCCTCGAAGGCTTCGTGGTCTGGAGGTCCCAGTCGCAGGCCTTGAGGTAGTCGGTCTCGAGGAGTTCGGTATCGAGCTTGACGCCCTGGAGCGGGCCCGCGTGCGTTGCTTCGCTGGTCTCGCCGGTGACTCGCGTGGGCACGGGCCGCTTGCGCGGGTTCCCGCCTTCACGCACCTCATAGGCCATGCGCATGTTCGCGATCCGTTCTCCGACCTGCATCATTTCGTCGAGGTCCATATCCCAGCCGGTAACGGCGTTGAACCAGGACGGCATGTTAGCGGTGTTGGCCATCATCATGATGAACTGGCACAGGCCACCGGAATTCACGACGTGCATGTACTCGCTGGCGCCCTTGTGGTGTTCGCCGCGGTTGGCATAGTCCTTGAAGTCCTTGGGCGCTGGGGGGATCTTGCCGATACGGCGGTTGCCTTCGTATTGGGTGTGGCGGCCCGGCGTCGGGTCCAGTTTGTACGTGGTGTAGTACTCAGGCTGAAGCTTGGGGTCGTGCATCGGGAGCTCCTGGCCACCGATGTGCATGGCGTATTTTTCAGCGCCGCGGCCAAGCTTCTCGGCTGCGACCTTGACTCCATCGGCGAAGACCGCGCCGATGCCCTCACGCTTGCCCATCATCTGAAGGAAGCCGATAACCGCGTCGGGGCTGCTCCAATCGAGTTCGAGTCCCTCGGTGTCTTCCTTCGTGATAATGCCGTCCTGGTAGCACTCGATGGCCATTGAGATGGCGCCGCCGGCGCTAATCACGTCGAAGCCGTACTCGTTGGAGAGGTGGTTGGCGTAGATCAGGGCGTCGGGGTCGGCCATGAGGTTCATGGTGCCGAAAGCGCCCATGGCTTCGTACTCCGGGCGGTGGGTGTGGTGGGGGTAGGGGTACTTGGGGTTCTTGGATTCGACCGATTCAGCGCCGCAGGCCACCGGGCAGTGCCAGCAGCCATAGGCCTTTTCCATCATCGGCTTGATCACGGTCATGCCGTTGATGCTGTTGTTCACCTCGGCGGGGAAGTCGACAACGCCGACGCCGCCCCAGTTCTTGACGGGCGAATCACCGTTGAGGGCGCTGCCCGTGGTAATCCCGGTGGTGCCGAAGTTGTGGAAGAAGTCCTTGAGTGGCTTCACCATGTCATCCAGGTTGGCGCGGAGCATCTTAATCGTCTCCGGCGTCTGGCTGATGATCTTGCGGTCGGCGACGGCGACGACGGCCTTCAGGTTCTTCGAACCCATCACGGCGCCGACGCCGGAGCGTGCAGCAAGGCGGCCATGGTCGTTGCAGACGCCGCTGATGAGCGAGAGCGTTTCACCGGCCTGGCCGATGTTGGCAACGCTGGCGCGTTTTCCGTGGCGCTGCTTGAGCATGGTCTCGTTCTCAATGGCGCCGGTGCCCCATTGATCGGAGGCATCAAGAAGTTGGACTTTATCGTCCTGGATCAGGAGATACTTCGGCGTGGCGGCCTTGCCAAAGAACATGATCCCGTCCCAGCCCGCGAGCTTGAGGACCGCGCCAAAGTCCCCGCCGCAGTTCGCATCGCCCCAGGCTCCGGTGAGAGGGCTCTTGCAGACGACCTGCCAGCGCTGGCCGAAGAGCGGCGTGCCGGTGAGGAGGCCTGCGAACATGCCGAGCATGTTCTCGGGACCTAGCGGGTCGGCGCCGGCGGGGGTCCGATCCCAGAGCATGCGCGCGCCGATGCCGTAGCCGCCCAGGTATTTGCGGTAGAGCGAATCATCCGGCCGTTCGATTGTGACTTCGCCGGTAGTGAGGTTCACGTTGAGCAGCTTGCCGTTGTAGCCCTTTTCGGCAACGGCGCCGCTGGATGTGGCTGTAGTCAATGGTCACGCCTCCTGTGGCGCGGCGTTGCCGCGCCAATCTGCAGGAGGGATGTTACGGGTTGGGGAAAACGTCGCAATATGCTGCCGTCAGCATAACCGTGGCTATTCGGTGGGTGGCCGGGGGCCTATGCCGGCATCCGGAGCGGGAGGGAGCGGAGGCGGGGTCGCGAGAGGCGTGTAGGCCGGCGTGGGCGAAGTGGCCGGAGTCGGGGCGGGGCCCGGCTGCTCCGCTGGCAGAGTGGGTGTCGGGAGGGATTCCGTCGGAGCCGGGGACGCGCCGCCCGCGGGCGGACCTGAATACGAAGGCGACGATTGTGCCGGCCGTGGAAGCTGACGGACCAGATCGAGCGTGAGTTTTGGCGTGGTGGGAGTAGCCGTGGCCGTGGCCTGCGGGAGGGTGACGGGAGTGCGAGTGGCCGCCGCCGGCGTTTTCGTTGCCGCAGTTGAGGTGGGCGCCGTGCTGTCCGTTTTGGACTTCGCCCCGGCCTGCGTGCCCGTATACGCAATCGCGCCGGCGGCAACCACACAGCCGACCAAAATGAACACGCCTTTGCCCACGAGCACCCTCCCCGCGATGATCATCGGCAGCAGCGACAGCGACGGGCGGCACGGCGGCGGTAGCGGGAAGGTGAGAACGAGGTGAATACGCGGCGATGGCGGTCAGGCGTGCTGGCGCCGATGGCCCCGAAGCCGTTGCCAGGCCTCCCCGGGCAGCCCTCGAGGAGAAGGGACGCCCCAGACCATCTGAAAGTAGGCCGGGATCTCACGCACGCGGCGGTGGAGCGGCCAATCGCCGCTGATGCGCAGGTAGTACGAGATCTCGCGGAGGACGGAGTTGATGGGAGCCGGGGACGCCGTGTTGCCGCGGTAGTGCAGCTTCTCGACCCAGCCTCGGCGCGACCGGAAGAGAGCGTCCAACGCCTGAGACGGGACCGGAGCACCCAGGCCGGCGGCATACGCCAGGCTCCGGCCGACCATCAAGGTGACGCGAAGCCTGCGGGCTTCGCTGACCAAGACCTTCCAGTCGACCGGGTGTTCGGTGCCGCGCGTGATGGCGATGGTATCGACGATCCAGCGGAGGGTGGCGGTCGGCGCCCAGCGGTAACTATGGACGATGACGTGGATGAGCAGGTCGGCGGGGCTGAGCGAGCGCGTCTGAGCGCCATCAACGACGACCGGGACAGCGCGCTCCCAGTACCCGGCTTCGGTGCCGGGCGGGCGCGCCTCAAGCATGACATCCCAGTGCAGATCGATGTACTGCTCGCCGGAGCGGAACGTGAACGCATGGGCGAGACGGCGGACGCGCTGGCGGGCCGCCTCGCTTCTGCCCCGGGACTGCCAGCCGGCGGTGCGCAGAATCTCGAAGGCGCGTTCGGCGTCCGCCTGGTGAACGAGCACATCGGTATCGACCATGTAGCGCTGGCCGGCATCGCTGTAGTAGAGGGCGAGCAGCGCCGCTCCTTTGAGGACGATGGTTCGGATGCCGGCCGTTTCGAGTGCGCGGATGAGCTCGGTTGTCGTCGCGAGCATGGTGCGGTTCTG
>JBGOVF010000061.1:0-9292 GCA_041477975.1 Tepidiformaceae bacterium | reverse complement strand
TCGATCTGGACGGCCACGACACACGCCTCCTCTCGGCTATTCGCATCCATCCATAAGGTATACCTATGCCCGGGCGTGTCTATAAGGAACCGCGTGTAGGGATCGCTTAGCGGTGTGAATTTTCTGTCAACAACGGTTGCCGGTGCGCGGTCCGCCGCTCAAACGAAACCGAGTAGGCGCCACTGCGCGCGGTCACGGGGACCGGCGCACCCTGCATGTGCGACGCAGTCGTCAACGCTGCCGCGGCCGGCGTCGCCGTGAACGTCCCCGTGGCACAGATGCCCTTCGCGTGTGCAGCCCGGAATCCGGGGCGCCGCCCGTCCCGCGTGTTGATGGCATCGATGATCTCGACGGAAAGGTCGGCCATGGCCCCGACGCCCCGGTTTGGCGCCGGCCGAGGTCAAGCTACCAGCCCAGGGCGCGCTCTACGCTCTCGGCGGTCGCCTGCGCGCGCACAACCTGCGGCGCATACTGGCTGGCGGCCGTTTCCGGGTCTTTGAGTCCGTTGCCCGTGAGAATCGCGACAGCGCGCCCGCCTCGCGTCCGCCCCGCGCGCCCGAGCTTGAGCAGGCCCGCCACACACGCCGCGCTCGCCGGCTCGACGAACAGGCCCTCCCGCCCTGCGAGGAGCCGGTAGGCCTCGAGGATCTCATCGTCCGTTACCGCCTCGATTGCGCCGCCGCTCTCGTCGCGCGCGGTAGTCGCGCCCTTCCAACTTGCCGGGTTGCCGATGCGGATAGCGGTGGCCACGGTTTGCGGATCAGCGACCGGGCGCCCGCTGACCAGCGGCGCCGCGCCTGCCGCCTGGAAGCCCATCATCCGCGGATGCAGCGTCGCCCGGCCGAGTTCCGCGCACTCGCCGAAGCCCTTCCAGTAGGCGGTGATGTTGCCGGCGTTCCCTACGGGAATGGCCAGCAGGTCAGGCGCATCTCCCAGCGATTCGCAAATCTCGAAGGCCGCCGTCTTCTGCCCGGCGATGCGGTCCGGGTTCACCGAGTTGACGAGCGAGACGGGGTGCTTCGTCGTGAGTGCGCGGGCCGCCTGGAGGGCCTCGTCGAAGTTGCCGTCCACCTCGATGATCCGTGCTCCGTAGGCGATAGCCTGGGCCATCTTCCCGGCCGCCACTTTGCCCCCCGGCACAAGCACGAAGCACTCGATCCCGCAGCGCGCCGCGTATGCCGCCGCGCTCGCGCTCGTGTTACCCGTGCTGGCGCACATGATCGCGCGCGCCCCGCTCTCCAGCGCTTTCGCAACAGCAACCACCATCCCGCGGTCCTTGAACGAGCCGGTCGGGTTGCAGCTTTCGAGCTTGAACCAGAGCTCGTCGAGTCCGCATTCAGCTTCCAGGTGCGCCGCCCGGACCAACGGCGTGCTCCCCTCGCCGAGAGTGATTCGCGGTGTGTTCTCGGTCAGCGGCAGCACGTGAGCCCACTGGTACAGCACCCCGCGTGGCGGCGGGGCGTGGTTCGTCACTGCTCCTCCGGCGGCCGGAATGCGTGGAACTTCATCTCGCGCAGCTCCTGTTCGAGGACCTGGATCTGCTTGCGGCGCTGCTTCTCGGTCATCTGGTTGTACTTGGCGAATTCGGCCCGTACGTGGTCCACCACCTCGGCGATGTCCTTGCGGATCCCGGAGACGCGCTCGCCCAGGCCGGAGTGGCGGCCCTCCAGCAGCGCGACCTCGCCATGCACCTTGTCCACCTGCGCCAGCAGCTTGTCCGCAAGCTCCTCCAGCGAGTTCAGCCGCCCGTCCATGCGACTGTGCTCTTCGCGCCACACGCTCACTTCGTCGAGCACTTCTTGCCGCAGGCTTCGTTCGGCGGCGACGGTAGCGATCGTGTCCTCGTTCCGTTTCACCATCTCGCCAACAACCTGGAGGCGCTCGAACACAACCTCGAAACGGTCGTCCTGATCGGCGGTGAGGACCTGCTTGATGCGGTCCTCCAGGTCACGGTTCACCTCGATCGAGCGGTCCAGCCGGAGGCCGAACTGCTCCACCCGGGCTTCGACCTCGCGCTGACGTTCGAGCACGGTTTGGAGCGACTGGCCGACCTGCGCCGAGGCCTGCTGCACCTGCGAAACATCTGCCAGGATGAGGCCGATCTGGTTGACGGCACTCTCGATCCGGCGGGTGGCCTCGCCGCGTTCCTGGCGGTCGTAGTCCGCTTCCGAACGCATGATCCGGAGTGCGTTCTCGATTTCGGAGCGATTGGAAGCAATGGCCTGACGGATGTGTTCGCCGCTCTCATCGAGCTCGCGGATCTTCTCCGGGACGCCCTTGAACGGGAGCAGGCGTGGCTCGAATTCGCGGATTGCCCGTTCCGCAGCGGTGATCTGCTCCTGCATGTCGTGGAGCTGACGACGCAACTGCTCGACAACGGCGAGGCCGCGCGTTTGCTCCTCGCGCCCCTGGCGCACCTGCTGTTCCAGCCAGGTGATGATTTCGCCGATGGCCTGCGCCTGCGTTTCGCCCGGCACGGCTAGCCTTCGACGCGCAAGAACGCGCTGACCTGAGCGACCACGGGGAGGGCCGCGATCTCGCGCATCGCCGCCTGCATCGCCTTCTCCCGTGCGCGGTGCGTCATGACAACCAGCTCGGCCGTCTTCTCATCTGCGTCGGCCTCCTTCTGGTTCACGGCCGCAATGCTTACACCGTGTTCGCCGAGCGTTCGAGCGATTTGCGCGAGCACTCCTGGCTCGTCGCTCACTGTTACGCGGACATAGTAGCGCGTTTCCACGCTGCCGGGCTCCAAAACCGGGATGTCGCCTTCTGGGCCCCAGTACTTGCGTTCGTGGTTGCCCTGCACGATGGCATGCGAAAGGTCGAGGAGGTCAGCGACGACGGCGGAGCTGGTCGGGTCCGCGCCGGCCCCGCGGCCCTGGAACAGAACCGTCCCGGTCAGGTCGCCGACGATCTGGACCGCGTTGTACACGCCGTCCACCTTCGCCAGCGGCTCGGCCTGAGGCAGGAATGTAGGGGCGACTCGGGCGACAATCCCGCCCTCGATCCGCTCGGCGATGGCCAGCAGCTTGATCGCGTAGCCCATCTCGTGGGCGTACTGGAAATCGCGAGCCGTGAGCTTCGTGATGCCTTCGGTCTGCACCTGGTCCGGCCGCACGCGCGTGCGGAACCCCAGAGTGGCCATGATCGCGAGCTTGTAGGCGGCGTCGTAGCCCTCGACATCGTTCGTTGGGTCGGGCTCGGCGTAGCCCAGCGCCTGGGCCTGCGCGAGGGCGCCGGCATAGCCCGTGCCGCCCATGGGCTCGATTCCCTGGTTGCGGAGCGCTTCGGCTACAGCGCCTTCGCGCGCCATCTCCGTGAGGATGTAGTTCGTCGTGCCGTTGATGATCGCGCGAATCGACGTGATCCGGTTCGCGAGCAGGTCACGCCGCAAAGGCGCGATCAGCGGGATGCCACCGCCGACGCTTGCTTCGAACATGATGTCCAGCCCGCGGGCGTGTGCCTCCGCCAGCAGTTCCGGGCCGGACTTCGCCATCAGCTCCTTGTTCGCCGTGACAACGTGCTTTCCGGCCGCCAATGCCGAGCGGATGAACGTCCCGGCCGGCTCTTCACCGCCGATTACCTCGACGACGATGTCGATCGAAGGATCGGAGAGAACGGCCATGACGTCGGCGGTCAGGAGCCCTGGCGGCAACTCAACGGAACGTGGCTTGGAGAGGTCGCGCACGGCTGCCCGCCGCACCACGAGCGGGGCCCCAACCTGCCGTGCGAAGTAGTCCCGACGCTCCAGGAGGGCTCGCGCAACGCCTCCGCCAACGACGCCAAGGCCGATCAGCCCGACGCCGATCTCGCGGTCCGCCTGCTTAGCCAGCGTTCTTCTCCGCCCACTTGATATCGGAGGGCGAGAGGTTGTGCTTGATTGGCGTCGTAGACCGCTTCGTCTTCAGGTCGTCGGCCAGGCGAATCTCCGCCATCTGCCCTGCCTGCGTGTCCGAAATAGTGCCTGCCGGATCGCGCTTGTCGATGATGAACAAGAAGTAGCTGCCGGCGACTTCCGTTGGTCCCAGGACTTCGGGGCTCGCGCTCTTGCCCTCGATCGCTGCCTTGATGTTGTCGGGCAACAGCGCTGGCGGTTCCGGGTCCTGCAGGCCGTTCTGCTGGCGCGATGCGATGTCGGTCGATTCCGTTTGCGCGAGCGTCCCGAAGTCCTCCCCTGCCTTGAGCCGGGCCAGCAGCGCATCCGAGTCGCCCTTCGAAGCCGAGACGATCTTCCGAAGTGTGACGGTCTCGCCCGAGGCGCCGATCTGCTGTTTGTACGCGTCGATCAGCTTGGACCGGTAGACGAATGCCGCGGTCTCCCGCCGGTAGTTCCCGTCGCTCATCTTTAGCGAGGCGAGCCGCTGCCGGTAGAGGGTGTCGAACGAACTGCCGCTGCCGCCCACTGGCACGCCCAGGCCGTTGGCGATTTCGTTGGTGATGTCGGTCTCGTTGACCGTGACGCCCTTGTCGCCGGCGATCAGTTCCGTCAGCGCCTCGGTCTCTAGCTGGCTCAGTAACGCCTGTTCGGCGACCACCAGGCCGGTGCCTGATTGCGAAACGCTCTGGACGTACTGGATGAGCCGGTCGGCATAGTACCCGAGGCTGTACTTCTGATCGGCCACCTGGAGGATTGTCTTGGGCGAGCGGCCGTACGTTTCGTGGTACCACGTCTTCCCGAACCATCCCGTCACGAAGACCAGCAGAAGGCTGAGTGCGCCAAGGATGGCTAGACGAAGTTGTTCTTCGTTCAGCGGAATGACCGCGATCGGGCGGCGTTCGCGGGTGGTGGTTCGAGCCCGCGGCCTGGGGAGGCCGGTGGTGCGTTCTCGGCGTGTCATATCCCTCTTTCCGTGGCGGCGGGGGCGCCGCGGGAATGCTTAACCGCGGCTCGGGAAGATCCCCGTCTGGCGGATGTGCGACAGGGTGTACGGGAGCATCGCCAGGTGGCGAGCCCGCTTGATGGCGGTGCAGACCAGGCGCTGGTGCTTCAGGCATGCGCCCGTTTTCCGCCGGGGTTCGATCTTCCCGCGATCGCTGACGTACATGCGGATGCGGCCGATGTCCTTGTAATCGATGCCGGTCACGTGGTCGACACAGAACCGGCAGACCTTCCGGCGTCCGCCGAAGCGGCGTGGCGCCGGGCGTGACGGCCGCTCGCCATCGCCGCGTTCTTCTCGAGGTGCTCGTTCTTCCGAAGTCATGGATTCATCCTTCCCGATGGGTCCGTCCTTCCAGGGAAGGACCGGGTGAGGCAGGGCTTGCCTGCCGGGCTATTCGAAGGGGAGGTCGTCCGGGTCGGTTTCGCCACCGGCGCTGCGCGCACCGGAAACGCCACTGCGCGCGGGGCGAGCTCCGGCGCTGCCGCCGTCGCCCCAATCGTCGCGGCCGCCGGCTGCGCCTTCGCGGCGCTCGAGGATCTTCACGTCGTTGGCGATGACTTCCGTCCGGTAATGCTTGACGCCCTGGTCGTCATCCCAGGTGCGCGTTTGCAGCCGGCCCTCGACGTAGAGTTGTTTGCCCTTGGTTACGTTCTGGGCGATTCGTTCCGCCATGTCCCGCCACACGACAATGTTGAACCACTCGGTTTCCTCTTTCCATTCGTTGTCTGGGCCGCGGTAGTTGCGATTCACCGCGAGGCTGAACTGGCACTGGGGCGTGCCGTTTGCGAGGTAACGCAACTCCGCGTCCTTTCCCGCGTTTCCGATCAGCATCACTTTGTTCAGGCTGGCCATCGCGCTCCCTCCGGTTTCAGGCTGGGGTGGATTCGGTGTCGGCCGACGGTTCGGCCGCGGCGGGTGGCTCCGGGACTGGCTCTGCCTCCGGCGCTTCGGCGACCGACGCTGCCTCCGGTGCGGAGGCCTCGGCCACTGGCGCCGGCTGTGGCTCGGCAACCGGCTCTGGCTCGGGAAGTGCCGCGGGCGCCGCTGTCTCCGCCACAGCCAGCTCGGCGACGACTGCGGGCGCGGCCTCCGTCGCACCGCTCGCCCCGGCGTCTTGCGGCGCCATAGCAGGCATCTGCCGCGGTTCTCGCGGCGGCGGCGGCACGGGCAACTCATCCGCCCGCACAACGAGGTGCCGGAACACCTTCTCGTCAATGCGGAGGGTGGCGTCGAGCGCGTTCACACCGGCCGGGTCGAGTTCGAGCCGGGTGACGATGTAGTCGCCGTCGATCATTCGGTTGATGGGGTAGGCCATCCGGCGGCGGCCCCAGTGGTCCACTTTCAGGACCTTGCCGCCGCGCGATTCGATGACGTTCGTGAGATGCTGGACGCTGGCTTCAGCGCCGCCAGCCTCCGCGACGGCGAGGTCGTAGACCGCCGTCAGTTCATATTCCCGCATGGGTCCTCATAGCCGGGCGGTGGGTTTGTCCTTCTTCTGGAGAAGGACCGGGCTCCCGGCGCGAACCTGAACGGTATCACGGCGAGTGGTATGGCTCAATCTGAGTTCTGAGTTCTGAGTTCTGAGTTCTGCGTTCGGAGCCGGCCCGGTTCGCTCAGTCGAGGAACTTCCGCATCTGGGTGACCATGCTTGCCGGCTGCTTCGGATGTGGCTGCACCGAAGTTACCTCGTACCCCAGGCGCTCGTAGAGCCGGATGTTGCTGCTCGAAGGCGGCTCAAGCACGCCGCGGTACTCCTCGAACGCGGCTCGCATCACGGCCCGCACCGTCGCGGCGGATTCCGGCCCGACAAGCTGCACCGTGAACGGCTCAGGCGACAGACGCGTCTGCCAGTTCGAATTGCAGCAGAAGCAGCTGATCGTCGCGGAGGGCCACCATTGCGTAGGTCTCACCGTCGTTGTTGGCGAATTCCACGAGGTGGGCGGTGCCGTCGAGTTCATCGACGACCGTGCCGACCAGGCCGCGGGGGAGGTCACGCGGCTCTACGTCGGGATCGAAGTCACCGGCGACGTCGCGGGCGGCGAGGTCCTCGGTGAGGGCCACGACATCCAGCAATTTGATCGCACCCATCCTCATCGCCTTTCCCTGGTGATGACGTACGCAGTCGTCAGCCTCGGGAAATCTTCGTCGTCACGGATTATCCAGCCGGTCCGAACGACCGCACCGCGGCCGCGCCACGCGATCATAGCATCAGCGGTCAGCAACTCGCCGCGTGAAATCGTGGAGAAGTGCCGCGCGTCGGCGGTCGCAGCGGCCTCAAGGAGGAGGCGCTGAAGTGCGGGCGCGTCGTCCGCCGTCATGCCGAGCACCTTCCTGAACCCGGCTTCCTTAGCGGCCCCGGTGCCATGCTCTGGGTTCAAGGCGTACTCGGTGAGTTTGCGGATATCAACCACCGCACGGTCGCCGTTCGGCAGTTTCACGCGGGCTCGAACCGCAGGGACGCTATCTCCCATGGCCGCAGGGTGACCCGCTGCTCTGCCGTGACATCGCGCACCGGGCGCTCCAACAGGTCGACGCGTGTGCCTGCTCCGAGCGCCGCGGGCACGTCCACTCCAGCCTCCGCCGGACCGCCGCTCGCGTTGTACACACGGATGACCGGGGTGCCGTCCTCCGCGCTCCGGTGGATCGCCGACGGGACGATGCCGGGCGAGCTGAACGTCGCCAGCGCCGCGCCCCCGCTGAGCGAGCCATCGTGCTCGTTCGTGGCGAACGCCAGAGGCGGGTACGCGAAGCTGTGGGCCATCGCCTGAACCCCCGCGGCGCGCCATCCGCCGCGATACGTCGCCAGTGCGTATTCGAAAGTGTGCTCGCCGGGCATCTGGGCGTCCGGCGTGGCGATTGTGGGCCCGGCGCCGCCCCGCCGCGAAACAAGGTCTGGCCGGGAAAGCCAGCCGACGGAGCGCAGCAGCGTAAGCGCATACGCTTGCCGGCCCTCGGGGTCGCGCACCACTTCGCCTTCCTGCAACCCCTTGTTGAACACCGCCATTCCGGCGCCGTCAGCTTCGAACGCAGCAAACGTCTTCTGTGGGAACGTCGTGGGAGGTTGCTCGGCACTCATGCCGTTCCACGGAGGCACGGCGAGTGGACGTTCCGCGACGTGGAACTGGTTCTCCGTAATCGCGTGGTCCACGGCGAACGGCAGCGGGAACAGGGCCCGCAGCCGGTGATCCTCAGCCGTATTCTCGACCGTCACGCGAAAGTCGATCCTCGGCAGTCCCGCCCAGAGCGTGGCTTCAGTGAGAATCGGGACGACCACCATATCTTGTCGGTTCCGGCGGGAACGCTTGCGGTTCAGGCTCGCCGGCGCCTCCAGCAAGGTCATGTATCTCAGCGTCGCCGAAACCCCATCGCTGCTCACGTCCAGCAGCTCGGCGGCAAACGGCTGGACCACCGCGCCAGGGACGATATCGGCGTTGTACTCATCTCCGCGGTCGCCCTCGTCCACGAATACGTTGAGCTGCTTCAGGTCAACGCCGAACTGCCAGTCGCGCAGGGCCAGCGTTCCCTTGCGAAAGCTCAGCTCGTAGAAGCTATTGCTGATTGAACGCGAAGCCACGGTCAGGTCCGTTGCCGGCACCTCGCTGGCGGGAGCCGGGGTGAGCATCTCCACCCCTACCGATGCCGTTGGCGGCAGTACCGCCCGCAGCCGGGCCCGCCCGGAACGCCGGACGATCACCTCTGCCGTGTCGGCCAGGTCGTTCTTCACGACTTGCCGCACCTCTTCGCGCAGGGCCTCGTCATCGACGACCGTGATGTCAGGCCCGACCGTTGTGGTCACCGTCAGGTGTCGCTTCTTCAGTTCCCACTGCATTTCCTCGATGTAGTGGGCGTCGTAGCGGCCCTCGCGCAGGAAATCCAGGTGGCGAATGGCGCCCTGGGGCGATACCCGCTCGTTGACGAGCACCTCGCCGGGGTCGCTGGCGACGATGGCGCAGGAGACGGTCGAGCCGTCGGGCAACCGGAGGGCCGATGCATTCCACGAATCCGGAACGTCCGCGTCGATCGTCGCTGCTGCGTGCGGCACCGTCCGGAACACGGCGACTCCGCCGCCACTCGCCACCGCCGTGCGCCGGATGATGTGCCCGATCGATTCGCGCGCCACTTGCTGAGCCAACTGCTCCGCGCGGTCGTACCTGGGGAACATCTCGCGGTGGGTCTGATCGACGCTGCAGCCGCAAATCGAATCGTGGGGCGAGTTCTCCAGGAGCAACCGCCAGGCGTGCTTGAGGGCGGGCAGCCCATCCGGGCCATCGTGCAGGTGTGCGAGCAGTTCGAGCGGCTCGGCGTAGCGTTCGAGGGCGCCGGAGACCTGGAAGTCGCGCTGCTTGATGTCCACCCGCGCGCTCAGCACGCCAACGAGCACGTTCGAACGGTCCGGCGAGCGCAATTCGCCC
>JBGOVF010000122.1:0-6785 GCA_041477975.1 Tepidiformaceae bacterium | reverse complement strand
TGCGTGACCACCACGAGCTGGCGTTGCTCTGCGTATCGCATGAGCGCCAAGTCGGTCGTCGTCGCGAGCCCGGCATCGCGCGCCGTTGTCACGGCGTATCGCTCCGACAGCCACCCGACCACGTCAACGTGGAGGTTCTGACCGATCAGAATGCCTCGACGACCGAAGTTCAACTCGCGGTGCGCACCGCTGCGTAAACGTCGTTCGCGAGAGAGGCGGCCGCGAAGCGCACCGCCTGCTCCACAGCCTCAGGCGTCAGGTCGGGCCACCCGCGCGCGATATCATCGCGGCTCGCGCCACTCGCCAGCAGCTCCAATATAAATTCGACGCTGAACCGGGTGCCACGCACGCGCGGCTTCCCGCCAAGGGTGCCTGGGTCCGCAACGATCAGGTCGAAGTCCTTGAAGTCCATGCGTCCATGCTATCACCTCGGCATAGGGATTCTGCGTCCCTCAGGCCTCAGTCGTCGGTCCCCAGTCCTCCGCTGCTACCCTGGCTCCATGACACTCGAAACCAGGCGCCGGCCAGGGCACGAGGGCGCCGCCCTGGCCGAACGGGCGCTCAGCGGAGGGGGTGAGCGGCGCTTCTAGTGGCCGGTCCAGGCGGGCTCGCGCTTTTCGAGGAACGAACGCACGCCTTCGCGGAAGTCATCGAGGGCGCGGCAGTTCGCGAATTCCTGGTTATTCTCGCGGTAGATGTCGTGGGGGTCGCGGCGGAGGCCTTCGTACAACTGGCGCTTGTGCACGGCGACCGAGTACGGGGCGCCGCCGGCCAGGTGCTTCGCCACGGCTATCGCGCGCGGCATGAGTTCGGCGTCAGGAACAACCTCGTCCGCAAGGCCGATCCGCAGCATCTCGGCGGCGTTGATGATTTCTCCTGAGTAGAGGAGCCGCGCCGTCTGCGACATGCCGATCAGCCGCGGCAAGATGATTGGCCCGGCGGCCATGTCCGTCACCAGCCCCCGGCGGGCAAAGACCCAACCGATACGGGCTGCTTCACCGGCGATGCGCATGTCGCAGGTGGCCGTGATTTCGGCGCCCCAGCCCACGGCCGCGCCGTTGATAGCGCAGACCACGGGCTTCGGGATGTTCGCCCCGAACCAGGCCTGCGGCCAACCAGTGTCCTTGCGGATCGGGAAGCGCTCGTTCATGTCGGTCGTCATCGGCTGGTTTTCGACGCCGGTGCTGAGGTCGGCGCCGGCGCAGAACGCGCGGCCCTTCCCCGTCAGCACGACGGCACGCACGGAGTCGTCCCTCGAGACGCGTTCCATCAGTGCTTCGAGGTCGGCGAGAGTGGTCGGCCCCACGGCGTTGAGCTTCTCGGGCCGGTTGAGGGTGAGGATGGCCACCTGTCCATCGCGTTCGAGCAGGATCGCGTCGTCTTCAGCCATTGGTCACCTCCCGGTGAGAACTGGACGGCCGGCACGCAGGGGGAACCATGTGCCGGCCCTCCAGGGTGTCCTGCCGCGTGGGCGTTAGCGCGCCACGGCAGGCTGCTTCAGCCGAGGCATGACCTCGCTGGCGAACAGACGGATCGACTCCAGAACCTTCTCGTGGGGTGTGCGCGCGCCCTGCATGAACAGCAGCACCTCGTCCACGCCGGAATCGATGAGCCCCTGGATGGAGCGGGCGCAGGTCTCGGGGCTGCCGATGCAGGCCTGGCCGAGCTCGACGAGCTCTTCCATGGTGTGGGTCTCGCCCATCGCCATCTGCCGCTTGAAGTTCTCGATGATGTACTCGTAGGTCGGCGGCGCCGTGCCTTCAAGCCAGGGTGCGAAGAGGCCGCCGACCTGCTGCTGGAACAGGCGGTAGTTGTATTCCTGGATCTCCAGCGCCTCTTTGTCGGTGGGCATGCAGAGGGCGATGCGGAGGACAGCGAAGCGGTCGTTGATGACTCCACCGGCGGGCTTCGCGGTCTTCAGCGCTTCCTTGTGCATCTGCACGTAGTCGTTGCTGTTCAGGTCGCTGATGCCGAAGCCGAGCACGCCAAGGCCATGCTCGCCGGCGAACTTGATGCTCGAGGGCTGCGTGGAGGCAACCCACATCGGGGGATGCGGCTGCTGAACCGGCCTGGGAGTAATCCGCCTCTTCGGGATGCGGATCAGGTCGCTCTCGTACTCGAACGGGTCTTCCAGCCACATGCGCGGGATGATTTCGAGTGCCTCGGCCCACTGGGCCTGCGTTTCGCCGGGCTCGACATCGAAGCCGCCGAGTTCCTCCGCGGAGGTAGCGCGGCCGCCGCCGAACTCGACACGCCCGTTACTGAGGATGTCCAGGGTCGCGATCCGCTCAGCCACGCGGATTGGGTTATTGATCTTGTACGGCAGGTGGACGATCGCGTGCCCAAGGCGGAGCTTCTTCGTACGCTGCGACACCGCGGCAAGGAAGAGCTCGGGACAGGACATGCTGGAGTAGCCAGGAAGAAAGTGGTGTTCGACGCACCAGACCCCCGTGAACCCGACCTCATCGGCCAGTTCGCACTGCTCGAGCGCCTCGTGAAAACGCTTCTGGACCGCTCCTGGAACATCAGGGTCATCCGTAGTGAGCTCATAGAAGAGCGACAGCTTCATCGCGCACACCTCCGCGCGGGCGAGCCTAAGGCCCGTCCCCGACGGTTGTCAACCGCAAGCAGAACTGGTGCGCAGCATGCGATTACCAATCGGTGTTGCGGGACTGCGAGCGTTTAGCAGGAAGGCGGCCGTCTACACTGCGTCTGGCGGAACGTCCGGCAGATCCATCTGGCCGAGGCTGAGGACACGCGACACCTTACCGTTCGCGAAGGCGAAGGCCATGCGCGAAAACGCCGTGCCCACCTGCCCTTTGCGGTCCTCGACCGGGCTGAGCGCGTCGATCACCAGGCGATACGGAGCGCGGCCTTCAGTAACGGCGATGATGCGATACCAAAGGCGGTTGTAGGCCCGCCGGGTGCGGCCTGCCTGCCGCTCCACTCCGTCGAGGCCTTCGAACGTGCCCGCGGAGGGGTGGGGCGGCAGGATCGTGAAGACGATATCGGGGGCCGAGAGCTGGCGAATCGCCTCAACGTCGGCCGCCGCGAGGGCGCTGACCCAGTGGGCCGCCAATCCCACCTGGTCTTCAAGCTGGCGCGGGACGACGGTACCGGGCGCGAGTTCGTACCACTGCTCCGCCGGCGGGGCCGTTTCCGCCCAGACGGCCTGCCAGCCATCGGCTGACTTGGCGGTCTGCATCCGGTGGTAGACCACGAGCCGGCGCACGCCATCGAGTGACTGCACGTCGCGCACAAGCACGCCCATCTCAACTTCCGACGGGAACGCCGCATCGAAGGTGAGGTCGAATTCACCGGTGACGCGGTGCACGCGCAACACGTATGGGGAGACGCGGAGTGTAGACTCGACCGCGTCCAGCCCTCCCACATCGGCCTGGATGAGCCCAAGCACTTCGGTGGCGAGGCCGAATTCGCTGAGGTTGGGCTCGGCGCGGATCGTGAGGAGGCCAGCGTTACGGAGACGCTGGAGGCGGTTCGCGACCGTCATGCCTGTGACGCCAAGGCGCGCGCCGAGCGCCGCGTACGCCTCGCGCGGGTCGGCCTGTAGTTGCTCGATTAACCGCCGATCGAGCTCATCGAACCGGCCGGGGGACTCTTCGTTCGCCATCTACCGCCTGCCCCCGGGGAGTCCCGGCGACCGCAGTATTGCTCCCCGGAATGCCCCTTGGGAAGAGGAAACGCGAATGAAACGCCAGCGTAGCGTGAGAATCGCAAGCGGCGCGGCTACTTCCCCGGGACGACGGGCAGGATGAGCCGGGACGGGTGGTTCGCATCGTGGAAGACTGTTTGCACTGCGTAATCCGTCGTCGCCGCGGTCGCGATGTCGCGGAATCCGTTCGGGTTCCGATCGAAGCGCGGGAAGCAAGAACTTGTGACCTCGAGCCGGATGCAATGCCCGGCGGCGAAGAGGTTGCTCGTCATCGTCATGTCGATCTCGAACTCGTAGGGCTGGCCTGGTTCGAGGGCCTTTGGCTCGCTCATCGAATCGCGGTAGCGGGCGCGCAGGATCCCGTCGCAGAGGTTCATCGCGTAACCGTCCGGGGCGACATCCACGAGCTTGGTGTGGAAGTCAGTGTCGGTGACCGTGGTGGCGGCATGGAGGATGAGTCGGACGTTCCCGGTGACCTCCATGGCCTGCTTCAGCGGCGCCGAGGTGAACACGAGCATGTCGGTCTGCGCCTCCACCGGGCGCTGGTCGTACACCCCTCCGGCTCCGATTGAGCCGACCGGGTTGAGGGGGTTGTAGAAGTAGAGGTCGGTTGGTTCGCCGGCCGGGCCGTCCTCGGAGAGCTTGCCGTCGCCGTTGAGGCCGTTTGCACGGCCGCCGCTGTGCAGAAAGAAATCGCGCTGTCCGGCGCGCTCGAGCGGCCACTCGTCCTCGTCCCGCCAGCCCTGGCCCATGACGTAGAGCCGGACGCGTGGCTCGTTCATCAGGCCGGTATCCTTGCCCTTCAGCCAGTGGTCGAACCAGCGCAGTTGCAGGTCTTCGAGCACGAGCGTGGCGCCGGGCCCGAAGTTGCGCTCGCCGGTGAGCGCAACCGACGGGGAGTTGTGCGCCCAGGGGCCCACGATCAGTCTCTGGCCGTTGCGGGCGACCTCGTTCGCGGCCTCCTTGCGCAGGCCGGCGAAGTTGCGCATCGGGCCAGCGAGGAAGAGGTCGTACCAGCCGCCAAAGTTGAAGGCGGGCACAGTGATCCGGTCGTGGTGGGCGAGGATGTTGATATTCTCCCAGTAGTCATCGCGAGACGGGTGCTTCAACCATTCGTAGAAGTAGGGCGCGAGGCCGGGGAGCGACAGCCACGGCAGATCGGAGAGCGGCAGATGCGAAAGAGTCCGCTTGAGCCGGCCGAGGCCACCCATGAGCTTCGCCTGCTCCGTCGCCCGGTCAGCCTCGGCAAGGCCCATCTTCGCGAGGTGAGGTTCGGCGAGGAACTGCGCCGCCCACGCCGCGGTGAACCCCAGGTAGAGCGCACCGCCCTGGTAGATCCAGCCGTCGAAATAATCCGCGGCCGTGTTGACCGGGAAGATACAGCGCAGGCTGGGCGGCGAAGAGATTGCCGCCAGCCACTGCGTGGCGCCGACGTAGGACATGCCGTACATGCCGACGTTGCCATCGGACCACGGTTGCGCGGCGCACCACTCGACCGTGTCGTAGCCGTCGTCGATTTCGCAGAAGAACGGAGTCCACTCGCCGTCGGAGGCGTAGCGGCCGCGCGAATCCTGGATGACAACGGCGTAGCCCTCCTCGGCGGCGCGGAGGGCATTGAGCATGCCGGAGGCGGTCTGTGTGCCCTTGCCATAGGCCGTGCGCTGGAGCACGACCGGGAAGCGGCCCGGACCACTCGGACGGTAGAGGTCGGCCCTGAGCACAACGCCATCGCGCATCGGCACGGGCAGGTCGTGTTGGACGACTACATCGGTCACGGGCGGGCTCCTCAAGCTCTCGGGCGGCAAATGGATGATAGCGGCGGGGCATCGCCCGCTTCAACGTCCGTCGTTGAGAAATGCACAGCGCTGGATGTTGGAAGTTGCGAAAGCCAACCCGTGAAGCTATCGTGCGCATGCATTTCTAGACACCATTGGAGGCGTTCGCGATGGGCAAGCTCGAAGGCAGGGTAGCGGTTATCACCGGGGCGGGACGCGGCATCGGCGCCTCGCTCGCGCGGATCATGGCGGCCGAAGGCGCGGCCGTGGTCGTGAACGACCTCGGCGCCGCTGTGGATGGTTCAGCCACCGGCGAACGGCCCGCCGAGGAAGTCGTGAGCGAGATCAAGAAAGCTGGCGGGAAGGCCGTCGCCAACTTCGACAGCGTCGCCGACCACGAAGCGGCCGAGCAGCTGATCAAAACGGCGCTCGACGAGTTCGGGCGGCTGGACGTCGTCGTGAACGTGGCCGGCATCCTCCGCGACCGGATGATCTTCAACCTCTCGGAAGAGGACTGGGACGCGGTGCTGGATGTGCACCTCAAGGGCACGTACAACACTTCCAAGTTCGCCTCCATTTACTGGCGGGCGGCGCGCGAAGGGAACTACCGGCTCATCAACTTCACCTCGGAATCGGGGCTTTACGGCGCGCCGGGCCAGCCGAACTACGCGGCGGCCAAGATGGGCATCGTTGGCCTGACCTATTCCTGCGCGAACGCGCTCGCGCGCTACGGGGTTACCGCGAACTGCATCTCGCCCCGCGCTGCCACCCGCATGACCGGCACCGTCCCGGCCTCCCGCGGAAGCTCGATGAGCGTGGAGAACCAGGAGACATCCCCGGATAACATCGCCCCACCGGTGGTCTGGCTGGCGAGCACGGAATCGGCGTGGTTCAGCGGCCAAACGATCGGGGTGCATGGATACGAGATCGCGCTCTTTAATACGCCGCAGCTCATCACGCGTATCATTTCGAACGCGCCGTGGGAGATGGACTCGGCGTTCAAGCACATGGACCAGGCGTTCAAGAACGCGCTCGAAGGAGTCGACCCGGCGATGAAGGCTGCGTTGGGGAAACAGTAATGGCGAAGGAACTCCCCGCGGTCGACCCGGCCGATTTCCGCGCGGCCATGTCGCAGTTCGCCAGCGGGGTCACGGTGGTGACGACGCATGACGCCTCAGGGAAGCCGTGGGGATTCACGGCGAGCGCGTTTAGCTCGCTTTCGCTCAACCCGCCGCTCATCCTGGTCTGCCTTGATCGCGGGGCCGATTGCTTCGAGGCGTTCGAACACATGGACCAGGCGTTCAAGAACGCGCTCGAAGGAGTCGACCCGGCGATGA
>JBGOVF010000432.1:0-3099 GCA_041477975.1 Tepidiformaceae bacterium | reverse complement strand
TGCGCCTGCCCCACGCGCCAGCGCAGGCCGCCCCGAACGCGTGCCGCCGCGGCGTGCACCCGTGCTCGGCATGAAGCCCGAGCCGGAAGGGCTGCCCGACTAGCGCCGCGGCGCCGCGAGCACCATGCAGGAACGATCAGGCTCACCCCTGAGCGTTTTCACGTGCGTCCCCCGCACCTGACCGAGCCGGTAACCGCAGCCATCAAGGAACGCCGCTACCTCGCGCCACTCAACGCCGGCAGCCCCGTACGTCGTGGCGTCGTATTCGAACACGATCCGCGGCCGCTGCGCGCGCAGCGTCGTTTCGGCGCCCCGCAGCGCGCTGAACTCATGCCCTTCGACATCGATTTTGATCAACCGCACTTGTGTCAGCCCCAGTTCGGCGGCGATGTTGTCGACGGTGTCCGTGAGTATCGTCCGCGGCGCGGCGTCCAGCCCGGGGCGCGCGTGCAGCGTCGCCTGTCCCTGGTTGGCCGACCCGGCGCCGGGCGGGAAGATCTCCGCCGTGCCCTTTGCCGTTGACGCCGCGACCCGCATCACCTTCACGTTTCCGACGCCGTTGAGGGCGACGTTCGCCTCCAGGCGGTCCGCCAGTTCGGTCAGCGGCTCAATCGCGACGACCGTCCCCGTAGGCCCGACGCGGCGAGCCAATGAGCACGTGTGCATGCCAACGTTCGCGCCAACGTCAACGACGGTGTCGCCCGGGCGCACGAGGCGGTGCATGAGCGCCTGCAGGTCCCGCTCGTACCCGCCCCGCACGAACGTCATCCACTCGATGTAGCTGCTCGTATCGACGTGCACGAGCGTGCCGTCCCATGCCTGGACCACGCCACTGAACGGCGCCGTGCGCCCGGTCGCGGGCGAGTAGATGCCGCGCAGTAAACGCTCGCTGCCCCGCACCCGGGCGCGCTGTCCAACTGCGCGTGCCAGGCGGGCCCGCCAGCCAGCGGCCGGCGTGGCCGGGAGCGGATTCCGGGAGGGGGCCATCACGGCATGCTAGGCCGGGGCCTCCAAAGGGCAAGGTTCGGCGCTGCCGGTCGCATTTCAGTTCCTGTCCTACAATCGGACGATGCTCACTGTCCTTGCTGGTGGCGTTGGCGCGTCACGCTTCCTCCAGGGCCTCGTCCAGGTCGTCGATCCGGCCGAGATCACGGTCATTTCGAACACAGGCGACGATGTCACGATGTTCGGGCTGCACGTCTCACCCGATACCGACATCGTGATTTACGCCCTTGCCGGGGCGGTGAACCCGGAGACCGGCTGGGGCCTCACCGGCGACACCTTCGCCGTGGTCGACCAGCTCCAGCGCTTCGGCTACGAACGCTGGTTCAACCTGGGCGACCGCGACCTCGCGATGGCTATCCACCGCACCCGCCTCCTGCACGACAACCAGCCGATGCACGAGATCATTGCAGGCCTGGCGAAGTCGTGGGGGGTCGGCTGCCGCATTCTGCCGATGAGCAACGACCCTGTGGAGACGATGATCACCGGCCCCGACGGCGAGCTCACGTTCCAGGAATATATGGTGCGGCTCCGGACCGACGTGGATGTACACTCGATCCGTTTCGATGGCGTGGACGGCGCCCGCCCTGCGCCCGGTGTGATCGAGGCGATCCGTGACGCGGAAGCCCTCATCCTCGCGCCGAGCAATCCATTTGTCAGCATCGGGCCGATCATGGCCGTGCCCGGGATCGCCACTGCGGTCGCGAACACCCGCGCAACCCGCGTCGCCATCAGCCCGATCATCGCCGGCCAGGTGGTGAAGGGCCCGGCGGCGAAGATGATGACTACCCTGGGCTACGAAGTCTCCGCGCTCGGCGTCGCGCGCATCTACCAGGGCCTCGTGGACCTCATGGTCATCGATGAGCAGGACCGCGGGCTCGCGCCCGCCGTCGAGGCGCTCGGCATGCGCTGCATGGTGACGGACACAATGATGACGAGCCCGGAGCGCAAGGCCGAACTCGCGGCCGATGTGCTCGCCGCGATCCGGGCATAGCCGTGGCCCTTACGGTCCTCGTCCCCGTGAACCGGCTGGACCGCGCGAAAGGCCGGTTGGCAACGCTGCTGACCGCCAGGGAACGCGCGGCCCTCGCGCTCGCTACGTTGAACACGGTGCTGGATGGCCTGCGCGGCTTCGACCCCGTAATCCTGACCGCCGATCCTGATGTCGCGCACGCGGTCGCAGGTCGCGGGGAGGTACTTGCCGAATCGCCGGACGTTTCCGGACTGAACCCGCAGTTGGAATACGCCGTCGTCCACCTGATTGCCAGCGGACGCGCCGCGGATGAACTCGCAGTCCTTCATGCCGACCTCCCGCTCTTCCTCGACTCAGCGCTCTCCTTCCTCGTCGATTCCGTTGGCGGAGCGCCGGGCGTAGCGATCTCACCGAGCGGAGACGGCGGGACGAACGCCATGCTCCTGCGACCGCCCGGCCGATTCCCGCTGTGCTACGGGATCGACAGCGCGGCGCGGCATGAGGCGGCGGCCAGGGGCGCCGGTTTTCACGTTGCTGTCGTTCGCAGCCCCGCCCTCGAGCTTGACCTCGACACTCCGGATGACATCCGCATGCTGCTCTCAAGCTCGCTGGGGCGCGAAACGCGCGCCGGCCGGCTCCTGCTTGCGATGGGCGTCGATGATCGCCTGGACCGGGTCGGGTGAAGCCAGCGGCGATCGCGATCGCAAGGTTCGGCTGGACCAGCTCTACCCCTAGTTGCTGCCGTCGGCGGCGAGCATGGCGCCCGCTACGTGGAACGAGAGCTCCGGGCCAAGGTCCAGGTCCCAGCGCTCGCCACCCTGCTTGAAGACCGGCTGCTGGACCGCCACCCGCTTGCTGCCGGCGAAGTAGAGCGTCACCGGGTCACCGGCGTGGCCGCAGCCCGCCCGCTGCCCCGCACCGCCACCATCTGCCAGCACGTCGATTACGTAGACGGTTCGGTTCACGTCACCGGCGGGGGTGCCGTCGGCTGGCTGGGCCACGAGCGTCGTTGCCTGGCCGCATTGCCGGCCGTTCACGAAGGCGATCACTGTCTGGCTCACCGGCGAAAGGTTCTGGCCGTTGACGAGCGCGCGACCGTAAGGCCAGAAGAAGTCCGGGGCCGG
>JBGOVF010000531.1:0-2561 GCA_041477975.1 Tepidiformaceae bacterium | reverse complement strand
CGTCCCGGTCGACGCCAGTCTGAACATGTACACGAAGCTCGCCAGGGCTGGCGTGCCCGCGGAATTGCACGTCTACGCCGAACAGCCGCACGCCTTCGATTCGCACCCGCTCTTCGGGCGCCAGTGCGCGGCCGTAATGGACCTCTTCCTCAAGCGCTACATCACGGCGGACAAGTTCGCCGCAGCGGCCGCCTGGTAAGGACCGTCGCGCTTCGCTCTTTGCTCTCCGCTCCGCTCCGCCCGAATTTACGAAGGTTTTACGGATGTGGAGCAACATCCCGTGCCCGCTGTGCGTTTCTTTTGGTGCGCGTACATAGCGTGGTTGGTACGGTTAGGTCGCCGGTGCTGCGTGGGTATCGCGCGGGAGGAACAATGAGCTGGATGAAACGGACTTCGCTGGGGCTCGTAGTTGGTTCGCTCGCCCTGGCTGCCATCCTCGGGGCGTCGCTCGGAGTCGCCGTCGCGAAGCACTCGACGACCGTCACAGGGGTCTGCCCCAACGGCAGTCCGGGATGCAACACGAACAACTTCGTCGGCACGATTCGCAGCGGCTCGGTGTCGCCATCGTCGTTCACCTCCTGCATCCCGGCCGGGACGTGGGAAGCGATCTACATCTGGGACGGGCCGACGCAGGAGTGGCGCCACTTTTTCAACACGACGAAGTTCCCTGCTTATATCAATGCCTCCCAGGCCGGCGGGATCGATCAAATTCCGGGCTTTGCGGGCGTGGTGCTCATCATGACCGCCGGTACGCCGGCAACCTCGGTCACACTCCTCGACTCCAACAGCGACACCTGCAACTAGCCGGCCCAGCTGTTCATCACGCGAAGCCCCTCGCCAGCACGAGGGGCTTCGTTTTGCCCGTAGACTCTGGCGGCACACCGCACGCTGGAGCCATCGAATGAAAGCTGCTGTCTACTACGAAACCGGCGACCCCTCCGTCTTCCGCTACGAAGACGTACCCGACCCGGTCTGCCGTCCGGGCGGCGTGATCATTGAAGTGACGGCGGTCAGTATCCAGGGCGGCGACACTCTTAACCGCGCCGGCGGCGAACTGGCCACGCGGCCGCACATCGTGGGCTATCAGGCGGCCGGCATCATCCGCGAGGCCGGCGCGAACGTCAGCGACCGCAAACCGGGCGACCGCGTGGTCGCGACCATACCGTTCGGCTCGCACGCCGAGATCGTGTCGGCGCCGGCGGGCTCAACGTACCTCGTCCCCCCCGGCCTCGAGCTTGAGCTTGCCGCCGCCGTCCCGATCGAGTTCGGCACGGCCCACGATTGCCTGTTCGAATTCGGACACCTGCGGTCCGGCGAGACGGTCCTCGTCCAGGCGGGAGGCGGGGGCGTTGGCCTCGCGGCTATCCAGCTCGCGAAGCGCACCGGGGCGACCGTGCTCGCAACCGCCTCCAGCGACGAGAAGCTCGAACGGCTGCGTTCGTTCGGGATGGACCACGGCATCAACTACCGCGACGAGAACCTGCCGGCGCGCGTAATGCACCTCACTGGCGGGCGCGGCGTCGACCTGGTCGTGGACTCAGTCGGCGGGACGACGCTGGAAGGCAGCGTTGACTCGCTCGCCTATCGCGGGCGCATCAGTTGGGTCGGCAACGCCGGGCGCGAGGCGGCCATGCCCGAAATTCGCGGGATCATGCAGAAGAACGCCTCCATCACGGGGGTGTTTCTGGGCGCTGAAATGTCGGTCAACGCCGCCCGCTGCCGCGCCATGATCGAACAACTTCTCGCCGATGTTGCGAACGGTGAACTCACCGTCGTGATCGACCGCAAGTTCCCGCTTTCCGATGCCGAGGGGGCGCACCGCTACATCGAAAGCAGGGCTGCGTTCGGGCGAGTGCTGCTCATTCGGTAGCCGGGCGGACGTGGCCTGAGGGCACGTCCAGTGTGGTGGTCAGCTTCACCGCTTCGCCCACGGCAAAGGCGAACCCGGCCAGGCCGAGCAGCGCCAGCCCGGATGGCGGCAGCGTGACGCCTGAGCGGAGCGCGCCGATGGCCAATGTGGTCGCCGCAAGCGCCGCGATGTACCAGCCGCTCGCCGGATAGGCGGCGTGATAGCGATGGCGCGGAGCGAGGACAATCTGCCACGCGGCCGCAACGGCCACACCCAGGATCGCAAGCCGCGCGAACCAGAGGATGCCACCCTCGACAAGGCTCAGGTCGAGCGCCTGCAGCCGGCCGGCAAACCCCACCAGTGTGAAGCCGGTGAACTGCGTCGCCGCCAGTGGTCCCGGGCCGTGCGCCCAGGGCATGAAGAATGCGGCCATCGCAAGCGGACCGACGCTCAACCGCACGAGCGTCACGCCCCAGGCCGTGGCCGTTCTGCTAGTCACCGATGGTGATGATACCGGACAGACGAACGACACCATTTTGGTCCACCGCGTTGATGATGAGCCCGTTCAAGGCCTGCTCGGCCGCGTCGAGGTCCGCGGGCACGCCGCCCTCGGCCAGCCGCACCAGCGTCTTCAGGTCGAAGTAGCCGTACGTGCCGAGCTGCGTCGGCATCTTCGTCACGGTGTCCTTGTAGCGCGCGTTATCGGCCAGTG
>JBGOVF010000311.1:0-3850 GCA_041477975.1 Tepidiformaceae bacterium | reverse complement strand
TGGTGCCATCCCAGAACTCCTGCGTTTCCGGGGTTGGCTGGGGGAGCGGTTTGCGGTAATCCGCCAAGTGGGAAGTCCTGCCTTTGTGAAGAGTCCGGTCCCGTGGGTGCCGGCTCGGATTGCACAGTGATCTCTACCGTCTGCGTGAAGGTAGGGCAAGTTGGGGCGGACTACTTCGGCTCGGATACGATCTTGACGAGCACACCGCGCTTCTCGGCCGCCTCCAGCGCGCGGCCACTAACCGCGTTGCCGCCCACCGCGCCGAACGCCCGCAGTCCGAGCTTTCGAAGCACCTTGCTTCGCTCGTCCGCCCGCTGGACGCTTTCGAAGTCGACTGTCGAAGAAATCTCGACCGCTAACACCGTTTCTGGGCGTGATGTGTCACGCTTGTCGGTTCCTCGGACGAGGAAGTCCAACCTCAGGAGGTTATCGAAATCGTCGCGCGAGAGCCTTCCATCATCGACCGCGTCGTCGATACCGAGTTCGTCCAACGCCACGACACGGGGCCGACGAAGCCACGTACCGAAGTATGCAGGTGCGCGGCGCTCGAACGTCATCGACGTAAGCTGGCCGTCCATTCGGTCCAGCCGGATATTCATCCGGCCGACCTCCTTGGTAAGTTCATCGACTGCCTTAGCGAGATTGGCGACTGTCACCGCCAGTTCGTCCAGGCGTGTTTCGGTGCGGCGCTGTGCTTCGGCCAGCTCTTCGACGCGAGTTTCCGTGCGGCGCTGTGCTTCGACCAGCTCTTCGACGCGAGTTTCCGTGCGGCGCTGTGCTTCGGCCAACTCTTCGACGCGAGTTTCCGTGCGGCGCTGTGCTTCGGCCAACTCCTGGACGATGGCGGGAAGCCGGTCGAACTCGTCGCCGAGGATGAGCGGACGCAACTGCGCTCGCCACTCCGGGTGCTCGGAGAGCAAGCGCACCAGATCCTGCACGTCGTTGACGGTGAACGCCATGGGACAATCGTATCAGGTGGCTGACTTAACCCGCGCCGTAGAGCACGTAGCGCAGGTCTAACGCCAGGTTCGAGCCGTCGAGCAGCATGTGACGGGGGTTGAAACCGTCCGCGTGGATAGCGAGGCGCAGATCAGCCGGGAGGAGTTCGGCGGGGACTGCGATGCCCGCATTGCCGCCCGCGTCTGTGGTGGTGCGGGCCACGCGACCGTCCCGGTGGTCCGAGACCAGGATCTCCGCGCCCGGAACCGGCGGGTTCTGGCCCGCGGGGTCGGCATCGTTGTCGAGGACGCTGATTTGGGCCGTGCGGCCGTCGTGAGCCACCTGGACGGCAACGTCAAGGTCGCGGAGGTAGACCAGCGGCTCGGCGGTGACGGCGGCCATGCCGTCGCGTTCGGGGATGCGGGCCGGATTCGCTTTGAGGCTGGTATCCTGGAGCGCCATGCCGTGGTCGGTGGTGACAACGAAGAGCGTGGATTCGAACATGCCAAGGTCGTCGAGTTGGGAGAGCACGTGGCCGATGCGGCGGTCGGTCTCGTCGAGCGCTTCTCGGGCGCCGTCATGGTGCGGGCCGTAGTCGTGGGCCGCCCCGTCCGGCAGCGAGAACTCGAAGTAGACGCACTTTGGGGCCGGGTGCGAGAGGTCGGCGAAGAGTTGGCGCGCCTGGCCGAGGGCCCGGTTGTCGACGAGCCCGATCAGGTGGTGGTTGGTGGCCTGGAGCTCATTGGCCCAGCGGGGGCTGATCTCGTGGTCGGTCTCCGCGGTCAGGGCTTTGAGCTGGTCGCGATCTCCGATCAGGCGGCGCTCCAGGCTGGCGTGGTCCGCGCCGCGCGTACAGGGCTCGTTGACAGAGGCAGTGAAGGCGCCGCGCATGCCGCCATCCCAATCGCCGAAGACGCGATGGAACGCTTCGTAGATGGTCTCGACGCCGTTCGAGAGGAACTTCGCCGTATCGAACAGCTGGCCCTGGGGGGAGACGGTTTCTCGGCGGTCGCGGAGGTAGTACGTGGGGTTGACGATGTCGTGGTGGCCGCTCCAGCAGCCAGTACCGATGGCGTTGTGGCTTGGCCAGGTGATGCTTGGGAAGTTGGTGATGCTTCCCCACCTGAGCATCGAGCCTCGTCCGATGAGCCGCCGAAGGTTCGGAATTGCGTCCCGCTCTGTCTCCAGCCGGTGCAGAAGCTCGGTGTGTGACTGGCCGTCGAGCAACAGGATGTAGAGGCGCTCAGGGATGGTGTTGCCGCCGTCGAATACCTCGTCGATCGGCTCTCCGTCCTGTCTCAGCAGATAGACGTCCGGATCGCGGCCGCGGTCGGTGCTCGTCCTGCCGGTGCTGTCGCGGCCGTCGATGAGGGGGAAGCCGAACAGTTTCCCAACGGTGGGTGCGATGTCGATCTGACGTGGGAGCGCCTCGACCATCTCACCGCGCTTGATGCCCGGGCCGCTGAAGATCAACGGCGAGCGCGATTGGATGACATCGAGGGCGCCGTGCTGGCCCGGCTGACGGCCGTAGGCGTAGCTCTTTGGATTGACCACGAGATCGGGCGCGTTCGGGCTGTCGAAGAGCTGGGAGAGACGTTCGTATGCGTAGGGGTAAGTGAGGTTCTGTGCCTCCACGAACGCGGCCTGGAGGTCTCCGGGGTGGCGGCCGGCTGCCAGTTCTTCGGCCATCGTGGCGAGGGCCCGTGGGTCCTGCCGCGCCAGCGGGTTGTCGCCGACCACCTCGATGACGCGGTAGGCGTAGCCGCCGTCTGAGTATTCGCGTGCCCAGCGGACCATCCCGCGGAGCGACCAGGCCTCGTAGGCGAAGGATCCGTCGCGGGATTGGCGGCAGGTGGCGATGAAATCGGTCCACGCCTTTCCGTCGTCGCTCGCGAGCAGCTTGTGGATGGCGAGGTTTCCGGACTCCTCCTGGTTGTGGTCGAGGCCCTGGCCTCCCGGGCGCTCGGGACCAACGCATTTGGCGGCAGGGGAGGTGGTTGAAGTCACGGGCGGCCCTCCAGGGTGGGTGCGGCGCATAGTAACAAGGGTTCGTTAGCAGCAGGCGATTTATGAGCCTTCGAGCTGCCAGCCGACGAACGGCTCTTCTGTCTCAACTTCCATCGCACCGAGGAACCTGGCTGTCATTCCATAGAAGCCGGTCAGAAGGTTGATGCCCACGACGGTTGAAGGCGGGAAGTACGCCGCGAGGCCGTCGTGGATGTCCTGCGACGGGTGCTCAGTGGCCGCCGATGCGTCGATGTAGGAGAACATCGCTTTCTCGGCCGGCGAGAACAGGTCCGAGGTTCGCCAGTGATGGAGGGCCTTGATTTTCTCATCAAGGAGACCAGCCTGGCGGCCGATGCGCACATGCTGGTGCCACTCATAGGCGCTGCGGTGGAGGATGGCGGTGCGCAGGATTGCCAGTTCGCGCGTTGGGAGGTCCAGGCCACACTGTGCCCACAGTCCACTGCCGAGCCGGAGGTAACTCCGCCAGAGCGGGGCGTTGTTGGCCATTGCGCGGAAGATGTTGGGCAGTTGCCCGGCCGTGGCGTTGCGCTCCCAGACGTATTTGAGTTCTTCCGGGATATCGTCGTGGCTGACCAGCGGAATGCGGGCCATGATCCCTCCAGGCGGATGAGTCTGGAGAGTGTAGCGCGCCACATCCGCGCTGGAGCGCGTGGTTACGAGCGGTGATTGCGGGCGGGCGCGAGTGCCAGCGCTGTGCGGCGCATATGGCAGGCCGTGACGGTTGCGACCCCGGCCGCGGCGATCAAGAGCGAATCGGCGAGGCTCGTGCCGTAGCCGGTCGCGAAGCGGAGGACGGCTTCGATGCCGCCCCAGGCCACTGCGGGCCAGGCTACCAGTTCGAACAGGTCGTAAGCGTGAGCCCTCATGCGGCGGCCTCTTGCTG
>JBGOVF010000062.1:0-9262 GCA_041477975.1 Tepidiformaceae bacterium | reverse complement strand
TTCCGTTGTTCGAGAAGTTGATCGTGATGGCGGTGGCTGGCGGCGCCTCGATGCTACTCACGCTGAACTTGTTGTCGGTCGCTACGACCTTCGACGTGTCGACACCGGGGGTGACTGTTGGCGCTCCGGCGCCACCAGTGCTCTCGCTGGCGAAAAGGTTGAGGCCGGCGCCGATCATGAAGCCGCCGACGAGTAGCGCACTGATGAGGCCAACCGCGGCACCGGTGCCGAAGCGGAAGGAGACGTCTTTGGTGTCGCGGACGACTTCCATGTCGAAGACCTGGACGGAGCCGGAGGCGACTTCTTCGGAGTGGGCCGCGACGATATCGAGCAAGGTGCGGCGGGTTTCCTCATACGTCGCCAGGCCCTCGCGGTCGGACCAGGTGGTTTCGACCAGCACCTGCGATGGTCCGGTGGTGGCAGGGGCGACGATGATGCGGAGATCCTGGAACCCATCGAGGTCGCGCAGCGCGCTATCGGCCCGTTCGAGGATATGGACGATGCCCGTCATGCGCGCCTGGATGAGCTTGCCTTCGATGACGGAGAAGGTCAGGACCTGGGTGTAGCGGGCGGCGCGCGGGGCGGTCGCGGCCGCGGGCCCCTGCTCGGCCTTTCGCTTCATCTTCCCGTCTTCGTAAGCCCACCCGAATGCCGAGACGAGGGTCGCGACCACCGCGGCGCCCAGGAGCGGGCCCGAGAAGTCGCTGCCGCGGTCACGTGTCCAGAAGACGAGCGCCAGACCAAGGAAGAGCGCGGCCGCGCCGACGACGAGCGGCCAGATGCTCGGGTCGGGGAGATGGACGCCGCCGTGTTCCCCGGGGCCGCCGTGTTCGCTGCTGTGATGACTCATGCGGTGGTCTCTCCCTGGTGTTGAGGGGTGGTTGTCAGACGATGTAGAGCGTGGTGAAGAGGGCTATCCAGACGATATCGACGAAGTGCCAGTACATGGAGCAGGCTTCGACCGCTTCGTGGTGCGCAGCCGAAAACTGGCCTCCCAGGGCGCGCGTCAGCATGACGGCCATGAACAGACAGCCGCCGGCAACGTGCGCTCCGTGGAAGCCGGTGAGGGTGAAGAACGTCGTGCCGTAGATCGTGTCGTCGGCCCGGAAGGGCAGTTGCGAATAGTCGTACATCTGCAAGGTGAGGAAGACGAGCCCGAGGATGAGGCTAACCGTGAGTCCCCAGATGATGCCGGTGCGGTTCCCTTTCTGGATCTGCAAGACGCCCCATTGGATCGTGAAGGAACTGCTGACGAGGATGCAGGTGGCGATAAAGGGAAGGACGAACTCGACCTTGAGCTCGACATTCGGCCCGGCGGTGCCCGCGGCCTTCAGTTGCTCGAGGATGTCGTTGGGAGGCCATTGGGCCGAATCGGCGCGGGCGATGAAGTAGGCAGCGAACAGCCCGCCGAAGAACATCACCTCCGAGGCAATGAAGAGGATGAACCCGAGCATTCCGTTGCTCAGGCCCTCGCGGTGTTGTGGATGTGCCATACCCTGGGCTGCCATGCGCGATTGTCTCTCCGTTTCTCGTGTTCGCCGGCAGCCCTAGTGGCCGGCCGAAGTGCCGTGCCGGAGATCCCAGAGCGGGCGCTCCGAATGGATCTCCGGGACTTCGTCGAAGTTGTGGACCGGCGGCGGAGACGTGGTTGCCCACTCCAGCGTGTTCGCCAGCCACGGGTCGTTCGGCTGATCCTTCGGACGCATGAACGTCATGATGGCGTTGATGATGAACGGGATCATGGAGGCGGCGATGAGGAACGCGCCGACGGTCGAAATCATGTTCAACGTGCCCCAGTTATTGGACTCGGCGTACGTCGCAATGCGCCTGGGCATGCCTTCGAGACCGAGCAGGTGCATGGGGAAGAAGGTCAAGTTAAAACCGATGAACATGAGCGCGAAGTGAAGCTGACCCAGCCGCTCGTTGAGCCTCCGCCCCCAGATCTTTGGGAACCAGTAGTAGAGGCCCGCAAAGACCGCGAACACGCTCCCGCCGAAGAGCACGTAGTGAATGTGCGCGACCACGAAGTACGTGTCGTGGAGGGCGAAATCGACTGGCACGGCGGCGCTGAATGTGCCGTTGATGCCGCCTATGAGAAACATGCTCAGGAATCCGAGCGCGAAGAGCATCGGCGCTTCGAAGCTAATCGATCCGCGCCACAGCGTGCCGAGCCAGTTGAACATCTTCACGCCGGTGGGGACACCGATCATGAACGTCATGAAGCCGAACCAGGGCTTGAGCACGGCGCCGGTGGTGAACATGTGGTGGGCCCAGACACTGAAACCGAGCCCGCCGATGCCCATCGTCGCGAAGACGAAAGCCTTGTACCCGAACAGCGGCTTGCGCGAGAAGACGGGCAGGACTTCCGAGACGATGCCCATGCCGGGCAGGATCATGATGTAGACGGCCGGGTGTGAGTAGAACCAGAAGACGTTCTGCCAGAGGACCGCGTTGCCGCCGCCGTTGGGATCGAAGAAGGAGCCGCCGAAGTTGCGGTCGATGAAGAGCATGACGAGCGCCGCGGCCAGCACCGGCGTGGCGAGGAGCTGGAGGACGGCGGTCACGAGGATCGTCCAGCAGAAGATCGGCATCCGGAACATGGTCATGCCGGGGGCGCGCATGCGGAACATGGTCACGAGGAAGTTCGCGGCGCCGAGGATTGAGGACGTTCCGAGGAGGAGGACCGCAATGATCCAGAGGTCCATACCGGTTCCGAGTGTGCGGGCGAGCGGGCTGTATGCGGTCCAGCCGGCCTGCGCCGCGCCTCCGCTCACGAGAAACCCGCTGAACATGATGATCCCGGCTGGCGGCACCAGCCAGAACGAGAGCGCGTTGATGCGCGGGAAGGCCATATCGTTCGCCCCGATCTGGAGCGGGACGATGTAGTTGCCGAAGCCCGCCCAGACCGGAATGACGAAGAGGAAGAGCATCGCCGACGCGTGCATCGTGAAGATCTGGTTGTAGGTCTGATGGTCAACGAAGGTGTTGTCGGCGACTGCCAGCTGCGTGCGGACGAGGAGCGCGAGGATACCGCCGACGGCGAAGAAGAACATGGTGACGTAGAGGTACAGGATCCCGAGCCTTTTGTGGTCGACCGTCGTCAGCCATTCGAGGATGGCCGGGCGCTCATACCCTTTCGGCCTGGGAAGTACGACTGTTGCCATGATTCCTCCTGGGCCGCGGCCCATCCCCCTGGATGTTGGCGGTTAGTCTTCGAAAAGCGGCCTAGGGCTGCTTCGCGGCCTGTTGAGCGTTGGTCTGGCCCTTCACCCACTCGTCAAACTTGTCCTGTGGCATGACCTCGATCGTGAACCGCATCAGCGCGTGATTGACGCCGCAGAGTTCGGCGCACTGGCCGACGAATGTGCCGGTTTCGCGCGCGGTGACGGTGAACTTGTTGTCTCGTCCGGGAATCACATCGAGCTTGTAGAGAAAGTCGCGGACGTAGAACGAATGGATAACGTCGTTGGACTTGAGCCGGAACTCCACGGGCTTGCCGACCGGGATGTGGACCGTCGGTTCCTTGGCTGCGGTCCCCGTCTCAGAAAACTCGTCGGCCTTGGTCACACATGGACCCTGGTAGGTTTCGTCCCTGGCCTTCGCGGGCGCGTCCGCGCCGTTGCCGAGGTCGTTGAGACAGTACGTGAACGCCCACTGGAACTGGAAGCCCTGGACATTGACCGTGAGGTCGACCGGGTTGTGGTCATGCTCGACGTCCTGGAGAACCTTGAATGAGTAGCTGAAGAGCGCGATGACGATGATGACCGGGATGCCGGTCCAAATGAATTCGATGATCGTGCTGCCGTGCGTCTGGGCCGGTAGCTCGTCGCTCTTTTTGCGGAAACGGATGACGGCGAAAATGATCGCGCTCTCGACGCCGACGAAGACCACGCACGCGATGATCAGGGTGTAGACCCAGAGATCGTGCATCTTGTGCGCTTCGTCGGTGATACCACCAGGCTGGCCCGATTGCGCGGCGGCGACGTTGAAAGCGAGAAGGGCGAGGAGGGCGACCGCAAGGAGGACGATGGCCCGGCGTATGGGCCGATGCATCCCGGTTACACGCATTCCCCTGGCTCCCCTCCCGCGCCGTCCTGAACCCCGGCGCACGGTCTCCCGGCAGGCGAGTTTCGGTTGTGAACGGCGGCGCAATCGAGTTATATCCCCGGCCAGATACCCTGTCAAGGAAGCGGAAACACGCCGGCCCGGGCCGATTTTAGATACGATTCAGGCCTGGAAGAGCGGTCGCCCGGGCCCCGGCGGTGTGCGACACTCCCGTGTGCTCATGAACCGTCTTCGGTCGTTGGCCGGCCGCGCGGCGCCCTGGCCGTGCCTCGCTTTCGCGATCGCAATCATGGCGGCGCTGCTGCCCGCGGCCGCCCTAGCCCACGGCCAGTCGACCCCCCGGCCCACGTTCCTCCGGCTCCTTACGAACTGGGACTTCGACCCGTATTTCATCATCTCAGCCGGGGGTCTCACCTGGCTGTATCTCTCCACCGTGCAACGTGTCAACCGTGCTCACCCAAAGGCCAGGTTTCCCGGGCGCCGCGTTGCTGCCTTCCTCTCCGGCATGGGTGTGATCACCGTTGCACTCGTCTCGCCCATGGCCGGGTACGACGGCGACCTCTTCGTGGTCCACATGTGGCAGCACATCCTCCTGACGATGGTCGCGGCTCCCCTCCTGCTGATGGGGACGCCGATCACGTTGACGCTGCGCGCCGTCAGCCCCCGGGTGCGGCGCCAGGTCATGCTGCCGGTTCTCCACAGCCACCTCCTGAAGGCGGTCACGTTTCCGGTGGTCGCCTGGGTGCTGTTCGCGGGCCTCATGTGGGGCTCACACTTTTCGCCGATGTTCAACCTGGCGCTTGAGCGCGTTTGGCTGCATCGCCTGGAGCACATGTTGTACGTGACGGCCGGCTTGCTGTTCTGGTGGCCGGTCGTTGGGCTCGACCCTACGCCGTGGCGGATGGCGCACCCCATCCGGGCGCTCTACGTCTTCCTCCAGATGCCGCAGAACTCGTTCCTGGCGCTTTCCATCTACAACGCCGACCACGTCCTCTACAACCACTACGCGACGAGCGGCCGCACCTGGGGTCCCGGCCCATTGCACGACCAGCAGCTGGCGGGCATCACGATGTGGATCATCGGGGACCTGCTCTTCCTTTCGGCTGTGGGCCTGGTGATAGCGGGCTGGGTCAAGGCCGAGGAGCTCGAGGCGAAGCGCCAGGATCGTCTGCAGGCGAAAAGGAAAGCCGATGCGGCCGCCGCCGCAGCGGCCTCGAACGGCGCAACCTGACCGGTTAGCTGAGAAGGGCGCTATCGACGCCCATCGCGATGAAGACCAGGGCAAGGTAGAGGAGCGAGTACTTGTACAGCGTCATGGGGCCGTGCGTTTCGGGCCGGCGCCAGAGCTGGAACGCGAACCAGACGAACAGGCCCCCGGTCGCGACAGCGGTCGCAAGGTAGATCCAGCCGAGGTCGGCTGCGGGCCCGAGGACGAGCGTAATGACTACGAGCATGACCGAGTAGCGCAGGATCTGAAGACGAGTGACGACAACGCCGTCCGTGACGGGGAGCATCGGCACGCCAGCCTCGGCATAGTCGCCTTTCAGGCGGAGCGCCAATGCCCAGAAATGGGGTGGCGTCCAGAAGAAGATGATCGCGAACATCACCCAGGCCGCGAGCGAGACGTCGCCCGTGACCGCGGCCCAGCCGACCATCGGGGGAAAGGCTCCGGCGGCCCCGCCGATCACGATGTTCTGCGGCGTCCGGCGCTTCAGCCACACCGTGTACACGAAAACGTAGAAGAGGAGCGCCGCGAGCGCGAGGCAGGCCGCCGCGAATGTGGTTGTTGCCCACAAGAACGCGAAGGCCCCGGCGCCGAGGCCGGCGCCGAACACGAGCGCGTGCGACGGTACGATCTCCCCGGTTACGAGCGGGCGCGACTGCGTGCGCTTCATCATTCCGTCGATGTCGCGGTCGTACCAGCAGTTGATCGCGTTGGCGCCCGCGGCCGAAAGCGAGCCGCCGATGAGCGTCGAGAGCACGAGCCAGCTCGACGGCCAGCCACGCTGGGCGACGACCATTGCCGGCACTGTGGTGATAAGCAGGAGGACGATGATCCGCGGTTTCGTGAGGGAGATGTAGTTTCGGACGGTGGTGGCTAACTGGGGCCGGGCGAGCGCCATGGCTTCTGCGGTCACGCTGTTACCCCGGCTGGAAGTGACTCCGGCTCGCGCACGTTCGCCGGCTGGTAGAACGTGAGGATGACGGCGGAGGCAAGCGTAAACCAGACGCCGGACGCTATCACCGTGTGGGCGACGGCGAGGCCATCGGGGAACGTAAGCCAGACGTTGAGCGCGCCCACCGCCACCTGCGTGATGTAGAGGGCGGCCAGCGCCAGCGAGAAAGGAAGCGCCCAAAAGAGTTGGCCCCGCTGCTTCCAGGCGATCGCCACGAGTGGCGCGACGAAGAAGATGAAAAGGCCCGCGAGGTAACGGTGAAGCATGTGCGTGACTTCCTGGTCATCGGCGGCGGGCAGGACGGAGCCGTTACAGAGTGGCCAGCCGGAACAGGCCGCGCTCGCTCCGCTTTCGGCCATGTAGCCGCCGATCCACATGAGCGCGGCGAGCCAGGCGACGGCCGCGATGGCCAGGCCACCAACGGTGCGGGGCGCGGATTGGATCGCCTGGAGCCGCTCGGTTCGGCGCGGGTCCTCGAGGTACATCGCCAGGTAGACCGCGAGTTCAACGGAGAGGACGAGCATCGCCGTGATGAGGTGCGTGGCGACGATTTCGGGCGGAAGCTCGTGGAGCACGGTGATCGCCCCGAGGATGCCCTGGAAGCCGACGAGGGGCACGGCCGTGATCGCGCCCCATGTGACGAACGGCGCATGGCGGTACGCGCGCCAGGCGGCGACAGCCGTGGCGATCACGAGCAGCCCGACGACTGTGCCGGTAAAGCGATGCGAGAACTCGATCAAGGAATGCTTGCCACCCGGGGGCACCACTCCGCCGTGGCAGGTGGGCCAGTCGGGGCAGCCGAGCCCGGAGCCGGACGCGCGGACAAAAGCTCCCACAGCGATGAGGAAAAGGGTTGCCAGGCAGGTAGTGAGGGCCAGGCGCTGGGCGACGGTCATGGGGCGCGACGAATGCCTTTCAATGGCGCGCCGGGCGCGCCGTGTACCGCAGGTGCCCCGCCGGGCCGGGTTGTCCCACCGGCCAACGTTCCGGCGTCAGGGTGCCACATTCGCCAAATTGGTGCGAGACACCGGGGCGGCGGTAAAGCGGCAGCGACTTAGAAGAAGCCCTGAGTGCCGTCGAGCCAGCGCAGGCCGTCGACGACGATCCCGCCGACGGACATCTCCCAGTGGAGATGGGGGCCGCTGGAAAGACCGGTGGAGCCCACTATGCCCACGACATCGCCTTGTGTCAGGACATCGCCGCTCAGGACGCGCAGCGCCTCCATGTGGCCGTAGCAGGAGAAGATTCCGGCGCCGTGATCGACCACGACGCAGTTGCCACGGTTCAGTACGCGTTCGGCGAGGACGACGGTGCCGTGATTCGTAACGTGTACCTCTGTCCCAGGTGGCGCCGCGATGTCGGTGCCGCCATGGTGGCCACCTCGCGGCCCGCCGTTAAACGACCGTTCTTCGCCAAAGTAACCAGAGATGAAGATGTCTCCGCCGAGCTCAAGCGGGATAAGCCAGCCTTGCTTCCAGCGGCGGTCGGTGACCCCTGCGTAGATCGCATTGAGGCGTGGCTGCTCGTCAGGAAGGGGAGGGGGTGGCGGTGGTGCATTCGGATCGGGCGGGGGCGGCGGCGGGATGTTGATGCTGTCGAACGTCCACTGGGTCGCCAGTACCGTCATGTCGTAGGCGTAGTTGTAGGGCTCGCCGAGTGCATCGAGCAGGCTGAGCTGAAGCCTCGCCGGGCCGGGCGGGTCAACCACGCCGAAGCCAACGATCCCGGCCAGGCCCTCCGGTCCGGGCGCCAGCAAGTACGGGCGGCCAAACACGGAGGCGACTCCGGATGAAACGTTCATCGCGGTGACCATGATCGCGCCGCCCTGGTAGGCGCTCAGCTTCGAGACGTTCACTTCGGGGAAGAAGCCATCCTGCTGAAGGGCCGGTACGATGAGCTGGAAAGGCCGTGCATCGACGGCGGCCAGCGACTGAGACTCTTCTCGGGAGGCGCTCCCCGAGATGGCGGGGAGGCTCCGCGATGCCGCGATGACGAGGCCACCCGAAACGCCGGCGAGGAAGCGGCGACGGTTCAGCATCGAGCTAACCGTACGCACCTCCGCCCGTTACGGTCACCCGGGATTTGTAAATCCTTCTAGTTGAGTCCGCCCGGGCGGGAGAGTTCGCGGCGTGCGGCGTCCCTTGCAGCGTCCACGACGGCGAGCACGCTCGTCGGATTCGGGATGCCGGCCAGGATGAAGTTCGGGACTTCGCCGGCGGTCTGGCACCGCACGTCGCCGTAGTTGAACGCTGTGGCGAACAGACCTTCCTTCACGACGTTCATGTCTTCGATATCGATGAGGTCTGCGGAAGCAAGGCGATGGTGAAACCAATGCCGGCGGACCGAGTCCACGATGCGCTGGTTGGTCACCACCCAGATGTCGTTCTGATAGCGGAACCAGGCGAAGTAACCGCGTACGCCCCAGTAGATGGCCCAAAGAAGGACGAGCGCCAGCACCACTTTGCCACCCGTGCCGTCGAGCCCGAAGGTCTTCGCCGCCAGCCAGAGCACGGCGACGATGGGGAGAATGCCGGCCGCTCCGATGCCGGTGAGCCGGGTGACAAGGTAGACGATGTGCCGCCGGCAGAAGACGAGGATCGACTCGTCTGACTGGAGGGTGAACGGGAGCTTCATCGGTGTGGCGGGGGGCGCCGGGTCCTGGCTCATCGCATTCCTATCCCGTCACAGCGCCTTCGGCGGCGCTGGAGACCTGGCGTGCGTACTTCGCAAAGGCGCCCTGTTTGTAGCGCGGTTCCCGTGGCGTCCATTCGGCACGGCGGCGTGCGAGTTCGGCGGCGTCGACGTCCAGGTCGAGGCGGCGTGCCGTGACATCGAGCGTGATGGTATCGCCTTCGCGGACGAGAGCGATCGGGCCGCCCACGGCTGCTTCGGGAGCAACGTGGCCGGCCATCAAGCCGCGAGTGGCGCCGCTGAAGCGCCCATCCGTGAGCAGCGCCACGGTCTCTCCGAGCCCTTCGCCGACCAGTGCCGCGGTGACGCCGAGCATCTCACGCATACCG
>JBGOVF010000238.1:0-4600 GCA_041477975.1 Tepidiformaceae bacterium | reverse complement strand
TGAACGTCCCGTTCCCGAACCGTTCCGGCGCAACGTAGAGCAGTTGGATGCGCCCCGCGGCGGCATCCGCCAGCGCCCGCGCCTGCTCGTCTGGCGAGTTGCTGGAGTTGACGGCGGCCGCCGCCACGCCGCTCGCTTGCAGCGCATCGACCTGGTCCTTCATCAACGCCAGCAGTGGCGAGACCACGAGCGTCAAACCCTCGCGGTTGAGCAGCGCCGGTATCTGGTAGCACACGCTCTTGCCGCCGCCCGTCGGCATCACAGCGAGCGTATCGCGCCCTTCGAGCACCGCCTCGATCACTTCGCCCTGGCCGGGCCGGAAGCTCGAATAGCCGAACACATCGCGCAGCACGCGGCGCGCGTCATCGAGCGAGGGACGGGCTTCGGCGAGGGCGGCGGACGCGCGCGTGCTGGACTCGGTCACGGCCGTGGAGTGTAGAACATTTGAGCGAACGCGCACAAGGCCGCTCCGATCGCCCAGGCCCCGACCAAATCGAGTCCGAGCCGCGACTGGAAAGGAGCGGACCCCCACGGCCTGCCGCCCGCGGCGTAAGGCGTCGCCGCCAAAGGCCTCCTCCTCACCGCCGGCGGCGAATCGGCCCTCCGTTGCCTGGAGGCCCCGGTCCGCCCGTGGGAGCTGCGCTGGGAGCGCTACGGGGGTAAGGCCTACCTCGCTCCGCCGAATCAGAGCCGCGCGTCAGCAAGAGAATCCCTACCCGGCTCGCACTCCACCCAGGGGCCGCCCGCCAGCCGCACCTCACCAGTTCCGGCGAAAGCGAGTCCGAGCCGCGACTGGAAAGGAGCGGAGTTCCAAAACGTGCCGCGCCGTACCGGGGGACCAGCGGGCCGCTGTCACCGTCTGTCGACGCACCTGTTCCTTAACGGTCATGCTTCTCTTATGACATCCTTACGCGCACGGGGAATAGCATTCGCTGTGCATTCCATTGGGATGCAGGCGCTTCGCCTGTGCGAAACGGCAAACCCGTCGAAAGACGGCGACGCAAAGCTACGGGTCTACACCATCTTGTGGCATGACCGCCGGGCTACCGAATCGCGAAGAGCTCCAGTTATCTTGGAGGTCTTCCGTCATGCTGCAGAACACAGCCCTCATCGCCCCCCATGCACGACGCGCTGCTCTGACAGGCGTCATCGTCCTCGCCGCCCTTCTGCTCGGCCTCTTCGCGATGCGCCCGGGCAAGGCCTCGGCCGGCCTCGCATGGTGCGCGTCCGACCCGATCATCTCGGTCAACGGCCAGCTCATCTCTGTCGCGATCAACGTGCCGATCGATGAGGTTCGCAACGTCGGTGAGGCAAACGTGACGTTTCACGTGCCCTGGAACGTCGACGCGCGCGTGGTCTTCGTTGACCAGTCGCTCTTCCCTGAGCGCGCGCGCATCGTCAAAGATCAGCCCGCCTGGAACGGGAGATCCACGCTCAGGATTCCGGTCGAGGTCGAGGTCGAATCGAAAGACCATCGATTCCCGGTCCGGGTGAAGGTGCTTGACGCCACAGGCCAGGCCGCATGGTACGACGGCAAGTCCGACACGGAGATTTCTTTCACCGCCATGGGTTTCGTCCGCCCCTTCTAGACTTCCGGCCCACGTTCAACGGAATTCGATGAAGAACTAGAAAGGAATCACCGTGATGGACTCACGACGCGGACGGAATGTGCAACTGGTCGTATTCGCCGTGTTTGCCCTGGCAACGGCGACCGAGTCGATCGCTGTCCTCCAGGGAGATGGCGCAACCCTGAGGGCCATCGCCGCCGGCGCGATGCTCTTTGCCCTCATCGTGGCCTGCCGCCTGAACCCGCTGCACATCGGCTACAAGCGAAAGATGCTGACCGATAGCGCGCCACTCTTTGCCGCCGCTCTTCTGCTCCCGCCATGGGTCGCGGGCGTGGTGGGAGGGGGCGCGATGGCCGTGGCCGAAATCGCGGGCCGCGGTCCTGGATTCAGGAACTCCAAGCAACTCGTGTTCAACTCAAGCCAGCGCATGCTCAGTGTCCTGGCTGGCGCGATGGTCTTTCGCGGGCTGAGCGATGGCACGCTCTCTTCACCGGACGGCACCCTGGTGATCGCTGTTGCGGCCGCGGTCGCCGTGCAGTTCGCCGTCAACGATGTCCTCCTGCTGGGAGTAATCACTGCGCAAATGGGCCGGACGGTAATTCGCGATTGGCTCACCGACCGCAGTGACGTGCTCTATGACCTGGCGCTCTATGCGTCGGGGTTCGGGGTGGCGCTGGCAGCGAGCTTCCACCTCTGGCTGCTGCCGCTGATGGTCTTCCCGGTGGCCGTGTTCCATCGTGCCATGCGCGACCAGGTGACCCTGCGCGTGCAAACGCGCGACGCGGTCGAAGCGCTGGCGGATGTGGTCGACATGCGCGACCCCTACACCTTCCAGCATTCGCAACGGGTCGCCGAGTACTCCCGTGGTGTCTGCTCTGCCCTGGGCCTTTCGCAAGATCTCACGGACGAGATCTTTGCCGCGGCCCGGGTCCACGACGTTGGCAAGGTCGGCGTTCGTGACGCGGTGCTGCTGAAACCCGGGAAGCTTACCGGCGATGAGTTTGGCGAGATCCGGCAGCATCCTGATATCGGCGCGCGACTGACAGCGCGGTTCCCCGATTTCGGCCGCGGGACGGCGTACATCCGGCACCATCACGAGCGCTGGGACGGCGCCGGCTACCCCGTGGGGTTGCGAGGAGGCGACATCCCTCTTGGTGCCCGAGTGATCGCCGTCGCGGACACGTACGACGCCATTACCTCCTCTCGCGTCTACCGCCCGGCGCAGACGGACGAGATGGCCCAGCGCGAAATGGCTCGCGTCGCCGGCAGCCAACTCGACCCCGAAGTCGTCGTCGCGTTCTTCGCCTGGAAGGGCTGGCCCTCGCCGGCGTCTGAGTTGCCGGTAGCAGAGGCGCGGCGCGAGGTCGTCACGGCTCTCCTCAACGCGCACTAGCATTTAGCCCGTGCCGTAACAAGAACGGGGGATCGTTTCGGTCCCCCGTTCCTGGTGTTTGCCGCATCGTCCGCGCCGTGCGCGACGGGTGCGCGGGCCAGCGACAACGGTCGGAGCTACCGCTCCCGCGCTTTCGGCGAGACCGCGGCGACCCTCGGCACTCGCTTGCGGCGCACCAGTCCCTACCGCCCTCAGACCAACGGCAAGGCCGAGCGTTTCATCAAGACCCTGCAGCACGAATGGGCCTTCCAGCGCCAGGACCTCTCCAACCGGAAACGCCTCGCGTACGTCCCACCCTCGTCGCCGCCAGCGCGGCGTTTCAACGGGGAACGTGAGCGCCCGGGGCTCAGAAAGCCATGACAGGCCACCCTGACTCGGCGCCTACGCCCCCAGGCGCGCCGCCTCCGGTTGCGGAATGGCGTCTCCGGCGATGAGCGCGGACTCGACCCAGCCTTCCATCGCATCGCGGAGCATCTCGAGCGCCTCAACGACCGTTTCGCCCGCCGTCACACACCCCGGTAATTCCGGAGCTTCGGCGAGGTAGCCTTCGACATCGTCGCCGCTTATCACTTTGCGGTAGGGCCGGGCCACGATCTGCTGGATCAGGCGTTCCCGATCGGCGTCAGTCATCGCCTTCCTCACGGGTGCGGAACTCAGTCCTCATCCCTTTCGCCTCAGTCCTCCCGGCCCCCTACCGGTGCGCCTCCGCGTAGTGCTTCGCGAGCACATCCCCGCCAAAGTCCCCCTCCGGGTCGCGCCAGACGCTGTGGATGTGGCTGCCGTCCGGGTTGATGTTGTCGTATTCCACCAGCAGCCGCGGGCCCTGCACACGGTAGTAGTGCGCCGCGTAACGCTCGCTCGCGCCCGCCCAGGCGAAGTGCAGCGACGGGAACGCGGTCTGCACGCGTTGCCAGTGTTCTTCGGCGATGGCGTCGGGCATGCGGTCGATGTAAACGTGAAGCAGCTCACGGAAGCCGTCCTGTTGCGAAGCCGTCAGCGCCGAGGCGGCGATGCCCTGCGGCGTCCCGGTGTACCGCAGGCGGGCCTGCTCGGCCGGGCTCAGTCGCGCGAGATGCCGCTCCCAGCGGGCCATCAGCGCCGGCTCGGCATCTGCCGCAATGCCGCCGGGGCCCATCATCTGCCAGAGCGGGATCGAGAGGACGCCCTCCTCCACCTTCGGCCGGTTCGACATGATGATGTCGTCGGGCGCGTACGGCGCGATCAGCGCCACTTCGCGCTGCGTGGGACTGAGGCTGTTGAACAGCTCCAGGCCGCGGTCCTGCTCCGCGCCGAGCACGCGCTGCGTGTTGCCGTGGCCGAGCGGCGATTCCGCGGGGTCGATGCCGAAGAACGAGGGCGTCGGCGTGGCAAGCTGGCCCTCGACGAGCGTGTGGTGGAGGGAGACGTGATGTCCACCGAACGACCATCCCCAGGGCGACCCGCCCGGCTCGCCGAAGACGCAGACGAAGTACATGTTGGAGTCGCGCCAGAGGCTGGGCACCGGGCCGTCGTAGCCCAGATAGGGGCCCTGCCGCCAGCCTTCGAACTCATCGACGATGCCTTCGTTGCCCATGATCGCGATGGCCGTGTTGTAGCCGCCCTTGCTCAGCCCTGTTCGCAGCAACTGGCGCGCCCGCTG
>JBGOVF010000024.1:0-12165 GCA_041477975.1 Tepidiformaceae bacterium | reverse complement strand
CCTGCTTATGACCGCGGATGCGCCGGAAGAACTTGCCGATGTCGTTGTTTTCCCAGGCGACGAGCAACTGGGAGGCGATGCCGATGCTGCTGTACGTCCCGCTGATGATCCCCACGAGAAGGACGATCAAGAAGTTGCGAATGGTGACGCCACCGATGAGGAGCATGGCGACCACTGTGAGGACAACGACGAACGACGTGTTAATCGAGCGTGCGAGCGTCTCCGTCATGCTCGCGTTCACGGCTTCTTCGAAGGGGATATATGGGTCGTTGATGATCGTTTCGCGAATGCGGTCGAAAACGACGATCGTGTCGTGGACGGAGAAACCGATGACGGTAAGCAAGGCCGTGATGAAGGCCGTATCAACTTCCGTGTCGTTGAATTCTCCCAGGAACGCGAACAGACCGAGAATGATGAAGGCGTCGTGGAGGACGGCGATGATCGCGCAGGTGCCGTAGCGGTACGCCTTCGGGAGGCGGCGGAAGGCGATCGAGATGTAGATGAGGATCGCGATTGCGGCAACGACGACGGCGGCCGTGGCGTCACGCGCGATCTCCTTCGAGACGGTGCCGGAGACGGTGGCGAAATCCTTGCGGCTGAAGTCGCCGAGCTTTTCGCGGAGGCCTTGCTCGAGGGTGTCGATTTCACCGGGGGGCGTGGGGCCGGCGGCATCGCCGAGGTTGGGGGCGCCGGCGAGTTCGCGTGTGCGAATGAGGTAGGTGTTCGTGCCCGCTCCCTGCACGCGGGACTCGGGATGACCGAGGTCAGAGAGCGTGGAACGGAGTTCGCTCTGGGAGATTTCGCGGCTGGTGAACTCAAGCGTGAAGGACGAGCCGGAGGTAAACTCGATGCCTGCCTTCAGGTGCCAGACGGACAGGGCGGCGGCGGCGATAAGGAACAACACAAGGGAGACGGTGAGATACCACCACCGTTTGCCGGCGAAATCGAGCACGTCAGTCCCTCGCTTCCGCGGCGCTGCGGGCGGCCGGCGTCGTGCGCTTCACTTCTTCAGCGTTGAACAACCAGTGGCTCTTCGCCAGCGGGGTGCCGAGGACCATCTTGAGGAACGTCCTCGTGATGGTGATGGCCGAGAACATACTGATGCCCACTCCGATGGCCAGCGTGAGCGCGAAGCCTTTCACGACGGAAGCGCCGAACTGGTTTCCGAACCAATAGAGGATGCCGCAGGTGATGAGCGTGGAGATGTTCGAGTCGCGAATGGAGGGCCAGGCGCGGCGGAAGCCGATATCGATGGCCGCGATGAGCGTGCGGCCGCGGCGCAGCTCCTCCTTCATCCGTTCGAAGATGAGGATATTCGCATCCACGGCGATCCCGACTGAGAGGACGAAGGCCGCGATGCCCGAAAGGGTGAGGGTCACCGGCCAAAGCTTGAAGACCATCAGCGTCAGCGCGGTGTAGACCATGAGGGCCGCGGAGGCGAGCACGCCGGGCAGGCGGTAGTAGAGGATCATGAAGAGCATGACGGCGAGGAGACCGACCTGGCCGGCATGGACCGATTCGAGGACGGAGTCTTCGCCGAGGGTCGCGCTGACTTCGCTGGACTGGATGACCTTCAACGGAATGGGCAGCGCGCCGGCGTTGAGCTGCTTGGAAAGGTCGTTCGAATCACTGAACGAGGTCTGGCCCGTGATCACGCCCTTGTCGGAGATCACGCCCTGGACGTTCGCCTGCGAGAGGATCTGTCCGTCCAGCTCGATGACCAGGAAGTTTCGGGGGTCGCTGTTTGGGTACTGAAGCGCTTTTGTGGTGATCTGGCGCATGAGCTCGGAGCCGACGCCGGTGGTTTCGAAGTTGACCGCGTAGATCGTGCCCTGGCGGGAGGGGAACGTGTTGTTCTTGAGGTACTGGCCGGTCATGGCGATGGTCTGGCCGTCGACGACACCCGTGGCGGGGACCAACTGCTGCTGGTCGCTATAGGACATGAAGGTGAGCGCAGCGGTCTTGCCGATGAGGCTCTGAGCATCGGCGAGGCTAAGGCCCGGGACCTGGACGCTGAGGCGGTTGCCGCTGGTCTTCTGGACTTCGGCTTCGCTCACGCCAAAGGCGTTCACGCGCCGCTCCACAACCTGTTTCGCGACATCGAGGGCCTGGCCGATGTCGCCTGCGTAGCCGGGGGGCGGGTCGGCTTCGAGCACGAGGTAGGAGCCGCCGCGAAGGTCGAGGCCGAGGCGCATGTCCTGGCGCTCCCAGCCGCCGATGGTGATGCCCTTGCCGCTGGGCCAGAACTCGCCCGGGAGGTAGCGGTCGGGGCTGCCCGGCCAGACGACGATTACGGCGAAAGTGGTGAGGGCGGCTACGAAGAGGAAGAGGAGGACGGTGGAGGTGCTACGCACTTGGCTGCGAAACCTCGCTGGAAATGGACTCGTTGCGTGCGGTCTCCGGGGCCGGTTCGAGCGTGGTCAGACGCCGGGAGATAGCGTCGGTGACGGCGCGGACGCGGATGCCGGGGGCAAGTTCGAGGATGATCTCGGTTGGTCCCTCGGGGGGCACGACCACGTCTTTCACCTCGCCGATAAGGCCGCCGGTGGTGACGACTTCGTCGCCGATTTGGAGCTGCTGCACGGCTTTGCGCTGCTCTTTCTGATTTTTGAGCACGGGCTGAAGGAGGATGAAGTAGAACGCCGCCACCGCAGCCACGGTGTAGAAGATGACGCTCCACATGACGGCCATAAAAGGCTAACTCCTGCTCGTCTGGCCGGATCTCTCAGGGATCCGTTGTCAACGTCGCCAGGACGGAGCGCGCGAGGGAGAGAGCATCTTCCCGGCGGGAAACGGCGCCCTCGAGTTGGGCTTGGCGAACCGATGTTAGGACAGCCCCCAACAAGCGTCCACTCTGGAGATCGAGTTCGGCTATGAGGTCGTCGCCGGTGATCAGCGCCTGTTCGCCGGCCTCGTCGACGGACCATGCGCGGGCAACCACGTAGTTGACGAAGGTGCAGTGGCGGCGGTAGTGCTCGCGGGTATAGCGCGGGCCCTGCGTGGCCATGCCATCGGAGAGATTGACGAGCATGAGCGGGAGGATGTGGCCCTGGAGGTCGGCGACGAAGCGGCGCACGGCCCGGTCTGAGACGGGCCAGGCGCGGATGAGCTCGCCGGGACGGAGGTGGTAGCGGACGAGGCGTGCGACGAGGTCGGTCGATTCCGGGCCGAAGCCGAGTTGGGGGAGGCGTTCGCGCATCATTTCGGCGCCGCGCGGCCCGTGCCGGGGAAAGCGGAGGCGGCCGTCGAGATGGACGGCCGTGGCGGGCTTCGCGACGTCGTGGACGAGGCAGGCGAGACGGATGAGAGCGAGGATCGGCACGTCTTCCATTGAGCGCGAGACCGACTCGTCGAGATCGACCCAGGCCAAAGCCGTACGGAGCTGGTCGTTGGGCTGGCCGCTGGCGAGCACGCTATCGAGGCATTCGACGGCGGCGAGGTTGTGCTGCAGGACATCGTAGTAATGGAGTTCCGGCTGCCCGAAACCGCGACCAGCCTCGAGCTCGGGGATGAAGGAAGTGAGGGCGCCGGAGGCATCGAGGGCACACAGGCGTTCGGCTGCGGACGGGGCGAGCAGCGCATCGAGGAGGCCGGGCGGGAGGTTCACCCGGAAAGCGTACACAAGGGAGGGCGCTTGCACGGGACTCAAAGGAAGGCAGGGTTCACACCCTGCCTTCAGAAGACCGCGGCGGGGGGCGGATCAGGCCCGCGGATGGGCCTTGTCGTACTCGCGCCGTTTCTGGTCATCGGTGAGGTGTGTGTATATCTGCGTCGTGGAGATGCTGGCGTGGCCGAGTGCGTCCTGGACATTACGCAACGGCATGCCGCCGGAGAGCATGTGAGTGGCGTAGGTATGGCGGATGGTGTGGGGGGTGATGGTCTTGTCGAGGTGGGCTTCCTGGGCGTAATTCTTGAGGATGAGCCAGAAGCCCTGGCGGGTGAGCCGCTCTCCCCGGCGGTTCACGAACAGGGCTGGCTCCCTCCGATTGCGCACGAGCCGCGGGCGGACGTGGAAGATGTACTGGCGCAGCTCATCGACCGGCCGTTGGTGCAGCGGGAGGACGCGTTCGCGCTCGCCCTTGCCGATGCAACGGACCGTCACGGGGTCGCTTTCGAGGGCGATATCGCTGATATCGAGCGAGACCAACTCGGTGACTCGGAGGCCGGTGGCATAGAGCAGTTCGAGCATCGCCTTGTCGCGGCGGGCCTCGGGGGTGTTGCGGCGGGCAGGCTGTTCGAGGAGCTCATCGACTTCGCGCACGGAGAGCGCGCGCGGCAACGACTTGCCCACCTGGGGCGATTTGAGGTGCTCGGTGGGATCCCGGTCCACCATCCCTTCGGCCGCGAGGAAGCCGAAGAACGACTTCACTGCTGCGATCTTCCGCGCGACGGTGGCGTCCTTGTAGCCGTGGCAATCGCGGAGATCCTCGACGTAGTGGACGATCGAATCGCCGTCCACAGCCGTGAGGGGCCGCATGCCACCGGCGCCTTCGAGGTACGTGACGAACTGGGCGAGGTCGTTCTTGTACGCGGCGATGGTGTTGTTGGAGGCGTTCTTTTCGACTGCGAGGAAGTTCAAAAACTGAGCAATGCGCTCGTCCATAGTAGCGGCTACCTCGGCGTAATCAGGCGGTCAGGGGTCTTTGGAGCGGCGGTATCATAGGCAGCGGATTTCGGGCGTGTCCACCGTATTTGGGCCGATCTTTGTGAAGATCGTGCTTCGCGGAATATTGCGTATCGCAATGCAACGTGAAGCCCGCGCCAGCCGTGGCCACGTACCATAACGCGAGGAGAGTGCGCCTCGGTACGCTTGCGATCCAGCCCGAGTTCAGCGACGTTTCCCCGATCACGGGCGGAGCCGGGCTGTTACCATGCCCGGCACGGAACGAGGAGTGGAGAGATGGTCGCGTTTGAACTTTCGGAAACGGAACGGATGGTGCAGCAGGTTGCGCACGACTTCGCGAAGAAGGAGATTCGCCCGGTAGCGGCGCACTACGACGAACACGAAGAGGTGCCGTACGACATCATCAAGAAGGCGGCGGCGATCGGCTTTGGCATTTCGCGGGAGGGGAGCCTGCTCGAAGGCGAGGGCTCGGCGCTGTTGCCATCGATCCTGGCGGAAGAGCTTTCGTGGGGTTGTGCCGGGATTGCGCTGGCCATCAACAGTTCGGGGCTGGCGGCGGCGGCGATCGGCGCGACCGGTTCGCCGGAACAGCGGGCGAAATGGCTGGCGGCGATCGCATCGGATGCGAACGAAGTGCACCTGGGCGCGATGTGCCTGACGGAGCCCGATGCGGGTTCCGACGTAGCGAACATCCAGACGACGGCTACCCGCGACGGCGACGACTACGTCCTCAACGGCGAGAAGCAGTTCATCACGAACGGCGGGATCGCGGACGTGCACGTTGTGTTCGCGACCGAGGACCGGAGCAAGGGTTGGGGCGGGCTTGGAGCGTACGTGGTGCCGAAGGGCACGCCGGGGCTGGAATCGGGGACGGTCTGGAAGAAGATGGGCATCCGCGCTTCGCACACGGCAAACGTGGTGCTGAGCGATTGCCGGATCCCGGCCGAGAACAAGCTTGGAGCCGCCTCATCCGGCGGCGGCGGTGGCGGGCCCGGCGCCATGGGGGCTCTGATGATGCTGGAGCGCACGCGGCCGGTGGTGGGGGCCTACGCGCTGGGCATTGGGCGGGCGGCGTACGAGTACGCACTGGACTACGCAAAGCAGAGAGTTCAGTTCGGCCGGACGATCATCAAGAACCAGGCCGTGAGCTTCATGCTCGCGGACATGGCGATGGCGGTGGATTCGGCGCGGTTGATGGTGTGGCGGGCGGCGTGGATGGGGGGCGCCGGGGTGCCGTACTCGCAGGCCGAAGGTTCGATGGCGAAGTGCTTCGCGAGCGACATGGCGATGAAGGTCACGGTCGATGCGGTCCAGGTTCTAGGCGGGCAGGGCTACATGCGCGACCACCCGGTGGAAAAGTGGGTCCGGGACGCCAAGATCTTCCAGATCTTCGAGGGGACCAACCAGATCCAGCGGATGGTGATCGGGCGGGCGCTGGAGGCACTCCCGCCGCGGGGTTAGCCGACGTGCTAGACTCCCGACCACGTGAAGCGGCCGGTGCGGGTGTTCATCGCATACGCTCGGAAAGACGAGCCCACGCGCGACGAGCTTGAGAGCCACCTCAGCATGCTCTTGCTCACCGGCCGCATTGTGGTTTGGTACGATCGCCGAATCATCCCGGGCCAAGACTGGGACGCCGAGATCCACGAACGCCTCGATGAAACTGAGCTATTTCTGCTCCTTCTCAGTTCTGATTTCCTGCGGTCTGGATATGCGATGGGCATCGAGGTGAGACGGGCGATGGAGTTGCGGGAAGCAGGCTCGGCCCAAGTGATTCCAATCTTCCTGCGACACTGCGACACTGAGGGGGCGCCGTTTCATCATCTGCAAGCTTTGCCGAGAGACAAGAAGCCCGTCCTGACATGGGCGGACAAGGATGAGGCGCTCTTGGACGTGGTGCTGGGGATCAAGAGTGTCCTCGCGGGACTGGAACCAGGAGATGACGAATGACAAACATCGAGCAGTGGGTGAACGAGTCCACGAGGCGCTTCCAAGAGGTTCTCAAGGAGCGGCTGGCCGACGAGCAGCCGTCACGCTTCCGGTACGGGTACTGGACCGTTGCCTATACCTTCGCCAAGCCTGTCCGTGAGCCATCTCTTCGGGAACTCGTCGATTTGCTCGCTCGCTGGCAAGGCAAAGAAACCGGTTGGCCCCCGTTCTGGGTTCCCACCCGAGCTGAGATCCGGCCCTATCCTCACGAAGGTACCGTCGAATGTTGGCTTGGTGAGGCGACTTCCGCTCCCGATGACTCGGACTTCTGGCGAGCCTCTCCGCGAGCGGAGTTCTTTCTGCTCCGAGGGTTCCAAGATGATTCGGGAGAGTCCGAAAGGGAGCCTGGAACGACTCTCGACGTGATCTTGCCGCTCTGGCGCGCCGGAGAATGCCTGCTCCACGCGTCCCGGGTTGCGTCGGATCTGACAGGCGACCACGATCCCATTGAGTTGGTGTTCGCGTGGGAAGGCCTCAAGGGCCGCAGGCTGGAAAACTGGGCGAGCCGTGGACGCCACTTCTGGTCGCTTCCGACGCGCCCGGCTAGCCAAGGTCGGGTCGAAACGAGACTGGCAACCTCCGCGGCAGAAATCCGCGAAAACTTAGCGTCCGTCGCCGCGCGAGCAACAAGACCGCTGTACGAAGCCTTCGATTTCTTCGACCTTCCGCTGTCGGTGGCGGTCGACGAGATCGAGCGGCTCGTAGACAAGCGCAAGCGCGTCTACTCGTAGTTTCGGGGGCCAGACAACGCGAGGCGGGGCTACCCGGCACCGTCGTTTGCGCAGCGTCTCGAGGGAGGGGAGGGCGACGACGACGCCTTCCCTTAGCGGATCTTGGATGAGGCGCGCTCGGACCGGGGGCCCCCTCAGGCATAGGCCTCAAGCCGGCGCTTGAGTGCAGCGAGGAAGCCGCCGGCCTCGTAGCCGTCCATGGCGCGGTGGTCGAAGCTCAGGCAGACGTTAACCATCGAGCGGATCGCGATGGCGTCCCCTTCGAGGACGACCGGCCGCTTGACCACCCGCTCCATCGTGACGATGGCGACCTGCGGGTAGTTCACGATCGGCTTCGAGGCGATTGAGCCGAACGAACCGGTGTTATTCACCGTGAAGGTGCCACCTGCGATGTCCTCCAGCCGCAGCTTGCGGGTGTGCGCGCGCTGCGAGAGGTCGGCGATCTGTTTCGCCAGGCCGGCAACGCTGAGGTCGCCGGCGCCGTGGATGACCGGGACAACGAGACCGTGCTCGCTGGCCACAGCAATGCCGATATCGATGGAGTGATAGCGGCGCAGTTCGTCGCTTTCCCAGCGCGCGTTGAGCATCGGGAAGTCGCGGAGGGTTTCGCAGACGGCGGCGGTGAAGTACGGGAGGAGCGTGAGGTCCGTGCCTTCGTTGCGGGCGAACTGGTCCTTTTCGCGGCCACGGCGGGCGACCATGCCGGTGACATCCGCTTCGACCATCGTCCAGGCCTGCGGGGCTTCGAGGTTGGAGCGCTTCAGGTTTTCGGCGATCGTGCGGCGCGTGGGCGTGAGGGCGACGACTTCGTAGGGGCCGACGGGTACGGGGACGCCTGTCGCGGGGCGGGCGGCGGATGATGATGGCGTTGCTGCCAGTGGCTGTGGTCCACGAGCGAGGGCGGTCTCCACGTCTTTGCGGGTCACGCGGCCGCCAACGCCTGAGCCTTGAACGGTCGCGAGGTCGATCGAGTGCTCATGCGCCAGGCGCATAACGGCGGGGGAGTAGAAGCGTTCGCGGCTATCGGGCTGGCGGCGCGAGCCCGCGGCAGCGCTGGCGGCAGCAGCGACGGGCGCTTTGACGGCGCCGTTGGGCGGGGCAGCGAGCTGTTGCGCTGGCGCCTCGTCAGGCGGGATGGCCATTGGGCCCCCGCTCCAGCCGCCACCGGCGCGGGCGCCAACTGCCGCAGCGCGCGCGGTGGTCGCTGCTGTGGCGGATTCGATGACGGTACAAAGCGCGGCGCCGACCTCGACCGTCTCGCCCTGGGGCACGAGGATTTCGCCCATCACGCCTTCGTAGGGCGAGGGCAGCTCGGCCGTAACCTTCTCGGTTTCGATTTCGCAAAGTGAGTCGTCGAGAGCAACGGGGTCACCGGGCTGCTTGAGCCACGAGAGGATCGTGCCTTCGGTGACGCTTTCGCCGAGCTGGGGCATCGTGACGGTGGTCATGGTCCCCTCCTAGTAGGCTGCCAGCTCGCGGGCGGCGGCGGCGATCTTCTCGCGGTTCGGCATAAAGAAGTCTTCCATCGCGTGGTGGTACGGCATGGCCGGGATGTCAGGACCGGCGACGCGGCGGATTGGGGCGTCGAGGTATTCGAAGGCGTGTTCGGCGATGATGGCTGCGATTTCGCCGCCGAGGCCACCTGTGAGGTTGTCCTCGTGGACGATAAGGACTTTGCCGGTGGCTTTGGCCGATTCGAGGATCGTTTCGCGGTCGAGCGGCGAGAGCGTGAGCAGGTCGACGACAGTGCATTCGACGCCTTCGCCGGCGAGGGTTTCGGCTGCCGCAAGCGATTCGTGGAGCATCAGTCCGTAGGCGATGATCGTGAGGTCGCTGCCCTGGCGGGTGACGCGGGCGCGCCCGATGACGGTCTCGGCGGGCGCTCCATCGACCTCCTGGCGGATCAGGCGGTAGGTGCGTTTGTGTTCGAGGAAAAGGACGGGGTTGGGGTCGGCGATGGCGGCCTTCAGGAGGCTGCGGTAGTCGGCGGGGAACGCTGGCGCGACGACCTTGATGCCGGGCATGTGCGAGTAGTACGCCTCGATGCTCTGGGAGTGATGCTGCCCGCCGTGCACGCCGCCGCCCCAGGGGGTGCGGACGACCATTGGCAGGAACGCGTCGCCGGAGGTGCGGTAGCACCAGCGTGACGCTTCGCTGCAGAGCTGGTCGAAGCCGGAATGGATGAAATCGGCGAACTGGATTTCGGCGATAGGGCGGAGGCCGTAGTGGGCCGCGCCGATGCTAATGCCGATGATCGACGATTCGGCCAGGGGCGAATCGATGACGCGTTCGCCGTACTTCGCGTGGAGCCCCTCGGTAGCGCGGAAGACGCCGCCTGCCTCGACATCCTCACCCAGGATGAACGTGCGGTCGTCGGCGGCCATCGCCTCGTCGAGGGTGGAGCGGACGGCTTCGATCACGGTCATCGAGGTCATGAGCCGAGCTCCTTGTAGACGTGGCCGAGGGCGTCTTCGGGAGCGGGATCGGGCTGCATCATGGCCCACTGGGCCGCATCGCGGACCTCTTCCTCGACGCGGTGCTCGATCTCGTCCAGGTCTTCGCGTGGGAAGATACCGTCGGTTTCGACGCGTCCACGGAAGAGGGTGAGCGGGTCCTTCTTCGTCCACTCCTCCAACTCTTTCTTCGGGCGGTAGCGGGAATCGTCGTCGTCGCTGGAGTGCGGCCAGAGACGGTAGCAGCGAGCTTCGATGAGGAAGGGGCCGCCACCGTTTCGCGCCTGATCCACTGCGGGCCGGACCGTCTGGTAGACGGCGATGCCGTCCATGCCATCGACGGTGGCGCTCTGGATGGCGTAGCCGCGGGCGCGGTCGGAGACGTGCTTGAGGGGCATTTCCTTTTCGTTGGACTCGGAGATGGCGTAGCCGTTGTTCTCGACGTAAAAGATGACCGGCAACTTGTGGATGGCCGCGAAGTTCAGGGCTTCGTGGAAGTCACCCTTGCTGGTGCTGCCTTCGCCACAGCTCGTAAGGACCACGATCGGGTCCTTGCGCAGCTTCGCGGCAAGGCCGATGCCGGTGGCGTGGAGGAACTGGGTGGTGACCACGCTGGACTGGGTGACAATCTTGCGCTCCGTACTGCCCCAGTGAGACGGCATCTGGCGGCCGTGGCTATTGGGGTCGTCACGCTTGCCGAGGAGGTTGAGCATGGCTTCGCGGGCGGTCATGCCGAAGACGAGGTTCATGCCGAGATCGCGGTAGTAGGGGGCGAGGTAGTCGGTGCCGACCTTGAGGGCCATCGCGGCGCCGACCTGGGCCGCCTCTTGCCCGGCGCCGGCGATGACGAACGGCGCGCGGCCCTGGCGGTTGAGGGCAAGCATGCGTTCGTTCAGGCGCCGGGCGAGGAGCATGTGGTAGTACATGTCCTCGAGCTGAGTCTCGCTCAGCAAGTACTCATCGATGGTCTGGTGGGAACGCGGGCGGCGGGTGCGAGTGGAAGTCAACGGCGCCCCCCTTGGGAGCAGATGCACCGGGGTCGCGGGGCAAGACTGAAGGTGAGATCAGTTCCGGACGCGGCCGCCCGGGCGTGCGGTTCGTCCTGAGATCGATGCTAACACAGTACCGGAGCCCGATTAACTTTCGGTGTGCCCACCCGAATCGCAGCCGCCTGCGTACGGCGCAGTGACGCCATAGGCCAGTGAATCAGTGTCCACAGCGGGCAAGAGCGTCGAGACAGTCATGGAGTCCGAGGCCGGAGACTGGACGATGAGTGTGTGCGACTGGCTTCCCGAGCTGCCGAAGAACATTGCCACCACGGGGAGCGCGGCAAACGGCAACGGGAGCAGAAGCGCACCTATGAATGCCTTGCGACGCATACAGGTCACCCCAGACGAGGTTGAGGCACATGGTACACCGCAAAGGCAACAACCGGTAGGTGTCATGCTGAGCGGCTGATGGAGCCGGCGCCGGGGGGCCATAATGGCGGCGTGGCAGCCAACCGGACGATCGCCGTAGTGGACGTGGGATCGAACTCGGTGCGGTTGCTGGTGGCACGTGAACTTTCGCCGGTCGCGTTCGAGGTGGTGGACGAAGAGAGGTTCGATGCGCGGCTCGGAGAGGGACAGGCGGGCGGCGACCTGACGGTGGAGGGCATGGAACGCGGGCTGCGGGCGCTGAGGATCATGAGCGAGGTGGCGCGGTCGTTCGCGCCCAACGAGTTGGAGGTTGTGGGCACGGAAGCGTTGCGGAGCGCGCCGAACGCGGGCGAGTTTATCGCGCGCGTGCGGGAGGAATCGGGAGTGACCGTGCGCGTGCTCTCGGGACAGGAAGAGGCGTTCGCCGGATTCCTGGGGGTGGTGAACAGCACGCAACTGCGAGACGGGCATCTGCTCGATATTGGCGGCGGGTCGCTGGAGCTGATGCGGGTGGAGGGCCGGAGGCTGGCGGAGGTGCAATCGGCGCCACTCGGCGCGATCTATGCGACCGAGCGGTACTTGAAGGGGGACCCTCCGACAGCGCGGGAGATCCGGGCGCTACGCAAAGCCGTGCGCCAGCAGATCCAGGTCAGGCAATGGACGGCGGCGCTGTACGGGACCGGCGGGGCCGTGCGGAACCTTGCCCGAATCGTGCGAATGAAGCGGCGCTATCCGCTGCGGCGGCTGCACGGGATTGTGTTGGCGAGGCGCGAGGTGCGGCGCCTGGCGAGCCAGCTTTCGGGCGCTTCGGTGGAGGAGCGGCGGCGGCTGCCGGGCGTGGGCTCGAACCGTGCAGACATCCTGCACGCGGCGGCGATCGTGGTGGACGAGGTGATGGAACTCACGGGGGCCACGACGTTGACCGTGGCCGGGCAGGGGTTGCGCGAGGG
>JBGOVF010000241.1:0-4539 GCA_041477975.1 Tepidiformaceae bacterium | reverse complement strand
GGACTGAGGACTGAGGACTGAGGACTGAGGACTGAGGACTGAGGACTGAGGACTGAGGACTGAGGACTGAGGACTGGGCTCTGGGGACTGAGTGGGCCCTACCTGTCACTGGATTTCGATGTAGAACGCGTACGAAGCGTCGCCTTTGCCGTTCCAGAAGGCCTGGATGACCCAGACGTAGCGACCCGAAGGAAGGTCTGGCGGAAGGGCCGACGCGGCGGGCGCGTTGGGGCCGCCGAAGGTCTCCCAGAGCCGCCCATCGGCCAGCACGCGCGAGCCGTTCTCTGAGGGCGCCGCGAATACCCGGTCCACGCGCTGGTCCGGGCTGCCAGCGGCGAAGCTGATGCTCAGCCGCTGGCCTCGCGCCACCGGGAAGGGATCGACGTTCGAAACCGGGCCCACCGCGTCCAGGCAAACGCCGCCCCAGCAGCGCGTGCCGATGCCCGCGACGAGTTCGCGGCCGTCCGCGGAGCGAAGCGTGGAGCGTGGCGGCGGCACAGTGGCTCGCGGACTGGCGGAGGGCACGGCCGCGTTCGTTGGTATCGCGGGCCCGGTGGCCGCCGGTGCGTGCGAATCGCCACGCGCCCAGAGTACCGCCGCCAACGTGAGGGCGACGCCCACCGCCAACACTGCAGTCGCGACAAGCGCACGTGTCATACCGAAGAAACGCCCACCGTTCAATGAAAGTTCCCTCGAATTGCGTTGACGGGCCGTTAACCGGCGCGGGGCAGAGTCCGCTTGCCCCGGCAGGCGGTCAGTCTTTGGGGCAGGACGTAGCCCGCTCGGCGGCGGGCCTACCGGGGCGCCGGGTGCCGGCCCGGCGCCTATCCACTCGGCCCGCGTTGCGGGCGCTTCGATACAATCGAAGGCGTGGAGTATTCCGAGGCCATCGATTTTCTCCTTTCGTTGAGCGACATGGAGCGCGGCTTCCAGGCGTCGCCCAATCCCACGATGAGCCTCGATTCGATGCGCTCGTTGCTTTCGCGACTGAACAGCCCTCAGCTGGGGCGCCACACGGTCCACGTGACAGGCTCGAAGGGCAAGGGGACGACCGCTGCGATGATCGCCGGCATCCTCGGGCGGAACGGGCACTCGACTGCGCTTTACACGAGCCCGCACCTTCACTCGTTCACCGAGCGGATCAACCTCGATGGCGACGCCGTCTCACCCGAAGAGATGGCGGCCGCGATCACGGCGATTCACGACGCCGTCCTTGCCGAACAGGCCAGCGTTCACGGCAGCGTGAGCACCTTCGGCGTCCTCACGGCGCTTTTCTTCTGGCTGGTGCGGGCACAGTTGAAGCGGGTGGAGTGGCAAGTGGTCGAGGTGGGACTCGGCGGTACGTTCGATGCCACTAACGTCTTCGAAGACACCGACGTCGCGGTCATCACGCCGATTTCGCTCGAACACACGGCAATTCTCGGCGACACCACAGCCAGGATAGCGAAGGACAAGTCGGGCATCGTGAAGGCTGGCTCGATCTGCGTGATGGCGCCGCAGGGCGATGCCGAAGTGGTGGACGTCATCCGGGCACGCTGTGAAGAGGTGGGCGCCAGGCTGGTTGACGTGGCCGCGCTCTACGATGTCGAGCCACTGGAGAAGTTCCCGTTCGGCCAATCGTTCCGGCTACGCGGGCCAAACGGAGAGCGCGAGATGCGCACCCCGATGCTCGGCCGCCACCAGCTCTGGAACGCAGCCACCGCGGTGGCCGTTGCCGATGCCCTGCGCGAACGCGGCGACCAGATCTCGGAATCGGCCATCGTGGATGGCATTGCCCACACACGCCTGGCGGGCCGGATAGAGGTGATGGGCCAGAAGCCGCTCATCGTGGCGGACGGCGCGCACAACGGGGAAAGCGCCGCGGTCCTCGCCGACGCGCTTCGCGAGTACTTCAGCTGGCGGCGCTGCTTCCTCGTGATCGGGGTGATGGCGGACAAGGACCTGCGGGCGATGGGGTTCAAGCTGGCCAAGCTGGCCGAGCTGATAATCTGCTGCGGCTTCAAGAACCCACGTTCGATGGACCCTTACCAGATGATCCAGGAAGTAGGCTTCCTGGGACCCGCGGCCGTGGCCGAACCAACCGTCGCCGATGCGCTCGACGCCGCGCTCGGCCACGCGACCGAGGACGACCTGGTCTGCATCACCGGGTCGCTGTACGTGGTGGCCGAGGCGCGCGAATGCATCCTCGGTGAGAGTGTCCTGCGCCAGTAGTTGCGACTTGGGACGGCGCATCGCAACGTTAAGGCGTGCGCTTTCGAGATAGCCTGGAGGGCGGCGCGTTCGCCGTTGCCCTGGAGATAACGCCGCCCCAGAAGGAGCTGCCGGCCGTGCTCTTGCGGCGGGCGGCGCTGCTCGGCCACTGGGCGCAGGCGATCAACGTCATTCAGCGGCCGGGGCGGCAGAGCAGCCTCGCCGCCTCACTGGCACTGTGCGACGCCGGCGTGGAGCCAGCGTGGCACCTCGTGACGCGGGGGAGGACTCGTGCGGAAGTTCGAGCCGACCTCCTTGCGGCGAAGGCTGCTGGGGTCGGCCTCATCCTCTGTATTCTTGGGGACCATGCGGCTGCGGATACCAGCGAGACGCTGACGATCCGAGAGGCGATCGAGATGTGCCGTGAGCTGGTCCCCGGGGCCCTCGTCGGGGCGACGCTGAACCAGTACGCGCCGGATCGTGCCGCCGTGCTGAGGAACGCGCTGCCGAAGCTCAACGCTGGCGCAGCCTACGTTCAGACGCAGCCGGTCTTCGACCTCGCGGACCTCGAACCGCTGCTGAGGCAGCTTGAGTCTGAGTCGCCCGCGACCAGGGTAGTGGCGATGGCCATGCCGCTGCTGAGCGCCGCGGCCGGTGAGAAAATCGAGGGCCGGCTCAACATTCGCCTGCCGGAGCGTTTGAGGGCTGTGCTCGGGCGGGGCGACGTTGACGAGGCGTGGGCGGAGTTCGATGCCACTGTCCGCGGCCTGGTGCGAAGCCCACTGGTCGACGGCGTCGCGATCATGACGTTCGAGATGGACGCCACCCCGGAAATGGGCCGCCGCATCATCCGATCTCTCGAACGCGCCGGGCTGCGACACGGATAGAAGGCTGTCCGCGGGCGTCCGACGGTTGTAGGCTTCAGGCATGGCCGAGCCGATGAAGGTCACGGTCGTTTCGGATTACATCTGCCCGTGGTGTTACATCGCTTCGCGGCGAGTGGCGCAGTTCGAGCGCGAGTTCGAGGTGCGGGTGGAATGGTGGCCGTTCGAACTCCACCCGGAGACGCCGCCGGAAGGCCGCCACGTTGATGAGGTGCTGTCGCGCAAGGGTCTGGGCGAGGCCTACCGCCAGAACCTTCGCGAACAGGCCGCCGTGGCGGGCGTCGCCGTTTCCAACCGCTGGCTGGCGAACTCGCACCGGGCGTTGGAGCTTGCCGAGTTTGGGCGCGACCGTGGCGCGTTCGCAGCGGTGCACGAGGCCTTGTTCGAGGCGTACTTCGTGCAGGGCAGGAACATCGGCGAGATGGCCGTGCTGCTCCAGATTGGGCAGGCGTGCGGGCTCGACCCCGACGAGTTCGGGTTCGAGTGCCTGGTTGGCAGGTACGCGGAACTGATCGAGAAGACGACGGGGCTGGCGCGGTCCAAGGGCTTCAGCAGCACGCCGACGATCATCTTCGGCGACCGGATGCTCGTGCCGGGGGCGCAGGACTACGCGGTGTACGAAGACGTGCTCACGCGACTGGGGGCCACGCGCCGGACACCCGAGGCTTGAGACGGTAGGCTCCGGCCGTGGAATTGACTCTCGCCACCTTCAACATCCGTAACATCACAGACCGTTACACGGAGCGAAAGCCGCTGCTGGGGGCGGCGTTCGCGGCGCTGAACGCAGATATCGTGGGGCTGCAGGAGGTGGTGTTCAGTGCTCCGCGCCAGGACGACTTTCTTGCGGGGCAGCTCGCTGAGCGCCACTACCGGGGCTTCACAGCGCAGCACGAAGGCAACCCGAACTTCGGCAACGCAATTTTCGTGGGCGCGGGCGAGGTGCAGGCTCACGAAGAGCTGCGGCTGAGCCGCGGGCGGGTTGTGCACCGCGTGCTGATCGCGCTGCCAGGGCAGCGGACATTGTGGTTCGCGAACACCCACCTCCACCACAAGCCGGAGGAGCCCGGGGTGCGGAGAGAGCAGGCTGAAGCGATCGCGGGCTGGATGACTGCGGCGCCGGCGGCGAATGCTATCGCGATCGTTGGCGACTTCAACACGCCGCCGTTCGAGCCGGCCTACGCCGTGATGACCGGCGCTGGCTACCGCTCCGCGCACCTGGAAGCGAACGGAGCGGAGCCCGACGTTACCTGGCCGAGCGGCATCCAGGCCTCAACCATGGACACGGAAGGCGACCCCAACTGCCTGGACTACATCTGGCTGAGCGGCGACGTTACGGCCCTCGCGGCTCGAGTGGCCGCCAATGAACACGCGGCCGGCGACTCAACGCTTTACCCCAGCGACCATTTCGCCATCGTTGCCAGGGTGGAGCTTCGGTAGCGGCACTCGCGGGGTTTCTCTGGCTTCC
>JBGOVF010000336.1:0-3688 GCA_041477975.1 Tepidiformaceae bacterium | reverse complement strand
CGTCCCGCGAACGACGGGGTCGGGGTCGGCGATGGCCGCGAGGCGCAGGTCCGGGACCCGAGCCAGCGCTGGCTTGTACAGCCGCTCGAACACGCGTCCGGCGCCAACGGCGGCCACCCTGGTCGGCTCGCCGGTCATGCGACCACCGCCGTCCCTTCGAGCCGCTCGGGGATCGGCATTCCGAGCAGCCGGAGGACCGTCGGCGCGAAGTCACGGAGATCGACGGTGGGGCGGAGCGGTTCGAACGGGCCTCCCGGCCTGAGATAGCAGAAGCCTTCGCGGGTGTGCGCTCCGTTCCGCGTCTCGGGTTGCGAAGCGCGGAGCACGGCGCCGCCGCCAGCGACGAGAGCGTCCGCAGCTTCGACCTCGCGGTTGAGCGGGAGGAACGCATCGGGCAGGCGGTGATGGCGCGGGCCCGGCCAGCGGTGAGCCGAGCGTACCAGCGGTTCGAAGGCCGGGCCGCCGTCCGGCACGGTAAGCCCGGCGGCGAGGGCCTCCAGGCGCGTGAGGATCTCCGTGGCGGCGTCATCGGTGAGGAAGCCGTCGCGCTCGCGGCCGAAGACGTTCAAGCGGAAGGCCGCCCCTGAATCGTGAACCACGGGGAAGATCGGTTCGGTGGCCGGGTCGACGCCCGCGAGCGAGAGCTGCCCCTGGCGGGAGGCACGCAAGCGCGCCGGGAGCCGGTTCCAGATGGCGCGGTGGACGGAATCGGGGACGAGGTTGCGGATGCGGCGCAGGAGATCCGGGTGGGCTGCCGCATCGAACGGACGACGGCCTGCGAGCAGGTCCAGCACCTGGGCGCCAAAGTGCGAGTAGTCCACCTGCGGCCGCATGCCGTGGAGGCTGAAGACCACGATGTCGCAGGTTGGTCCGGCAGCCTGGACGATCCGCGGGAGAGCTTCGTCGAGCGGGCGGAGGATAGCCGCCATCGCGGAGACGTTCGTCGTCCGTTCAGTGAGGTCCTGGGGCATCGAGAGGTAATGGCCGGCGTGGTGTGTCTCGCTGAACACCACGATGAACAGGTCCCATTCGTCCTGGCGCGCCAGCCCTTCGACGAGCGCTGCGCGGCGCTTGAGCCCGACTCGAAGCATGCGCGCCATCTTCAGCTTTTCGCCCGGGGTGCGCGGCTCCACGGTGTCGAAGCCGAGGGGGTTGTGCCCGAAGCGGTGTTCGATCTCGCGCCGGAAGCCCCCGGGGTAGCTGACCGGCTCGACCTCATCCTGGAGCCCCCAGCCGGTTGCGCCGCGCATCCCCGGACCCTGAACGAGCGGGACGTAGGGGATGTCGATGGTGGTCACGCGTTTGCCCGCGGCCGGGAACTCGCTCCAGAAGGGTTCGTAGGCGAACGCGGGGTGGTTGTTGCGGACGTGGCGCTGTTCTTCGGCGAGCCACTGCGTCCAGAAGTAGACGCCATGCGTACCCGGCCCCGTGCCACTGGCGAACGTGGGCCAGACACTGCCGTGGAGCAGCTCGCCATCGGGCGAGGTCATCCCCAGCGAGACCGCGCTTTCCCGGAAGGCGGCCAGGTTGGGCAGCGTGCCGTCGTCACAGAACCGGACGAGCAGCTTCTCATCCAGGGCATCGAGGCCCAGCATCAGGACTCTGCGTTCGCTCAGGACCTTCCTCCACCGTGCGCGGACCCACGCCTCCCAAACGATACCGGACGGCCCGGTTACGGTGCGCCTGGAGGCTGGAAACAGGGGCCGGCTGGCGCATGGGCGCGGCACTGTGCATTGTCGGTGCGGATGGATCGAATCAACGCCGGTCCCGGGGTGCCTGCCGGGCGCATTGCCCTCGTTTCCGGGTGCGCCGACGAAGGCCTCAACGGCATCGGCGATTACACTCGGCTGCTGTGCGAGGGCCTGCAAGCGGCCGGCGTGGCCGCGATTCAGGTTGAACACGATGACTGGGGCATCGCCGGCCTGCGCGCGCTGCTCCGGCGGCTGGACGATCTCGACCCGGCGCTCATCCACATCCAGCACCCGCAGTCCGCCTATGGCCGCTCGCTCGGCCCGCAACTCTTGAGCCTGCGGCGGCCATCGGTGGCCACTCTGCACGAAGCCAGCCGCTACGGCCCGGTACGCGGCCGTGCCCGGCTGCTGCCGTTCCTTCTCGGCTCGCGACGGGTGGTAGTCACGTCCGCTTTTGAGCGCCGCTACGTGGCCGGGTTCGCGCCATGGGCGCGTGGCCGTCTGCGCGTCATCCCAATCGCCAGCAACATCCCTCCTACACCACGCGAAGGCATCCCTTCCGCTCGCCGTCTCGTTTACTTCGGCAGCATTCGTCCTGACAAGGGCTTCGAGACATTCGTCCGCGTCGCGTCGCTCCTCGCGCGTGAAGTTGGCAGCGTGGAGTGTGTCGCCATCGGCAACGCGGTACCCAGCAGCGTGGCTTATGCGGCACGGATGCGCGCGCGGCACTCCAGCGGACCCATCGGATGGCTTACCGGCCTCAGCGCCACCGAAGTCAGCGCCGAACTCGCGCGTGCCCGGGTGGCTTACCTCCCGTTTCCCGACGGCGCCTCGGAGCGGCGTGGTTCCGTCCTTGCCACGTTCGGCTGCGGGCTGCCAACCGTTTCGACGATCGGCAGGCACACCACGGCCGCCCTCCGCAAGGCCATTGTCCCTGTGGTCGACGAATCCGAAGCCCTGGCTGCCATCACCCGCCTCATGACCGACGATGCCGCCTGGGCGGAGGCGTCCCGGCGGGCGGCGGCATACGCGGCGCGGTTCACGTGGGACGCGATCGTGGAGGCGCATGTGGCGATGTACCGGGAAGTTGCCCCGTGAATCGCCCACGTTCTCGCCCAACGTGACCCCGGCACGGCCGTGCCGGACACTGGGCGCGTGACGGAAGCCGCCGTGCCGCGCCGCAAGCCCTACACCTGGAAGACATGGACGATCATGGCCGCGCTCCTCGTGCCGGTGGCCATCGTCGGTTACTGGGTGCTGTTCGTGACCACGCCCCAGACGAAGGTGGACCCGGCGATGCTGGCGCTGGCGGAACGGAACGCCGGCGGGCCGGTACAGGCCTTCACCGGGCCTGGCAACACCGTGTATCACTCGACCGCGCCGTTACCGAGCGCTGACGCGCCGCGTGCCGACGGCAAGCTCACGCTCGTCTGGTTTGGACGCACGAACTGCGACCGCTGCGCGAAGATGCGCCCCTTCGCCCAGGACGTAGCCTCGGAGTTCACCGACAAGATGGTGTTCGTCGAAAAGGCGGTCGACCGCGACGCGGAAGCCGCCGCGCGCAACGTCCCGTCGCTGCCCTACTTCGAGATGTTGGATGCGAAGGGCGCAGTGCTGGCGCAGTTCGGGTATCAGGGGGACCGGGCCAGTTTCGAGGCGGCTGTGCGGGCGGCGCTCATAGGACCGCTTGGTCCCTAACCGGCGGCGTACGTCACAGGCAACAGCCGTTCGAGACGGACCAACCGGGACGCCCCGAGAATCTCGATCCCAGCGATGTGCCCGTCCTCGGTCACATCCAAAACGACGCCGTCGCTCACGTCTTCATTCCGGACACGCTTCGCAGAGTCATCGAGTTCGATGTAGAGCAAGTCGTGCTTGTCGTCGTAGGTCACCTTCATTGAGACCACCTGCCGCAATAAACATACACGGTCACGACTACCTCATTGCCCTCTTCCACGGCGTAAACGACGCGAACGCGCTTCTCGGAGAAGTGCCGT
>JBGOVF010000481.1:0-2865 GCA_041477975.1 Tepidiformaceae bacterium | reverse complement strand
TCGTCGGGGGCTGGACGTTCGATAAGCAACTGACGAAGCACATTGCCCGCTTCGCGTTCCTGGCCGGCGCCGCCAGCGCCACCTCCTACCTGAACTACCGCGCCGACCTCTTCGTCGTCCGCCATTTCGAAGGCAAGGACGGCGTCGCGACGTACTCCCTCGCCGTCTACATCGCCGAATCCGTCTGGCAGGTGAGCGGTTCGCTTGCGCTCGCGTCATACCAGCGTATCGGCGCCCTCTCTCGACACGAGGCGGCGGCGCTCACGACTCGCGTCATGCGCCACACGGTCGTGCTCCTCGCCCTCAGTTGCGGCCTCCTGTTCTTGGCCGCCGGCCTGATCGAGTCGGTTCTCTTCGGCGACAAGTACCCGGGCGTGGCCTCCGCGCTTCGATTCATCCTGCCGGGCGTACTTCTCTACGGGCTGGCGCAATCGTATTCCGCGTTCTACACGCAGCAGCGAGGTTTGCCGTGGGTGGCGGCGCTGGTGGCCGGTATGGGGCTCGCGGTCGACATGGTCCTGGCGATCGTCCTCGTGCCGCGGATGGGCGTGGATGGCGCCGCCCTCGCCAGCGCTCTCGCCTACTCCAGCGCGATCCTGGTGGGGCTTGTCGTCTTTGTCCGCAGTGAGCATCTCGGGCCTGCGGAGGTGTTCCGCTTCGGCCGCGCGGACCTTGAGGACTACCGCTCGCTCGTCGGCCGCCTCCGGGCCGCGGTCGCCCGCGAGGCTACTCCGCCGGCCTGACGACCGGGCAATAGCGCGGGTCCGGCCGCGGCAGGGGGATGGGCAACCCCGTATCGGGGTCGGTCAGCACCATCATGGGCACGCCGAACACACGCTCCAGCCGCGCCGGTTCCAGCACGCTGGTCGCCGGACCATCGAACTCCACGCGCCCCGCCCGCAACGCGATAACGCGGTCGGCGAACCGGCCCACCAGCGGGAGGTCGTGCACGACAGCCACCACCGTCATCCCCTCGTGGTTGAGCCGGCGGAGGAGATGCATCACCTCCACCTGGTGGGCGATATCCAGGAAGCTCGTCGGCTCGTCCAGCAGCAACACGCGCGGTTGCTGCGCGAGGGCAAGAGCGATCCACGCCCGCTGGCGCTCGCCGCCAGAAAGGCTGCCGAGCGGCCGGTTCGCGATACCCATCACGTCCGCGGCCTCCAGCGCCCATTCGACTGCCTCGTGGTCCGGCCGCGTCGCCCGCTGGAGGATGCCCTGATGCGGATATCGCCCCCGCCAGACGAGTTCCATGACCGTCAGGTCCGCACCGGCGTCCGGCGACTGCGGCAGGATTGCCAGCATGCGCGCGACTTCGCGCGCCCCGATCGAGCGGATGTCTGTTTCCCCCAGGAGCACGCGCCCACCGCTCGGGCGCTGGAGCCGCGACATCCCGCGGAGCAACGTGCTCTTCCCGCTCCCGTTGGGCCCCACGATGGCGACCATGTCGCCGGCGTCGATAGCGAATGAAACGCGGTCGACAACCGTGCGCCCGGCGTAGGCGAGGGAGAGGTCCTCGACGGTGAGCTTCACCCTCGGAACCTCACAAGGTAAAGGAGGAACGGAGCGCCCACGCCGGCAGTCACAATGCCCATAGGGATCTCCGAAGGGCTGATGACGAGCCGCGCCACCAGGTCCGCGGCAGTCACGAGGATCGCGCCGTAAAGGGCCGACGCCGGGATGAGATAGCGGTTATCGGAGCCGACCGTGAACCGCGCGAGGTGCGGGCACACGAGCCCAACGAAGCTGACGAGCCCGGCAATGGATACGGCCGCCGCCGTGAGCACGCCGGCTACGGCCAGGATGAACAACCGCGTGCGGTCGGTCACCACGCCCAGGCCCGCAGCCACATCGTCGCCGAGGGTGAGGATGTTGAGCCGCCCCGACAGCAAGAATGCGGCAACGAAGGCCGGCAACAGGTACGGGGTTGCACCGTGGAAGTCGTTCCATTCGGAGCCGTAAAGGCCGCCGGCGAGGAAGCCGAGGCTCGTCTGCAAGAACGTGCGCGAACTCGAGAGCAGCGCCACGATCGCCGCGCCGAAGAACGCCGAGAGCGCCACACCCGCCAGCGCCAGCCGCACCGGCGACACGGCCCCACGCCAGGCAATGAAGAACAACACGCCCGCACCGCCAAGCCCCCCCGCGACGCAGCTCATCGCGATCCCCCACTGCGGGATCTGCGGGTTGATGACGATCGCGGTGGCGCTCGCGAGCCCGGCCGCCGCCGTCACTCCGAGGATCGTCGGGTCGGCCAGCGGGTTGCGCGTGACGCCCTGGAGCAGGCTGCCCGCGACCGCCAGCGCCGCCCCCACGAGCATCCCGTCGAGCACGCGGGGATAGCGAATCTGCCAGACCACGGTGTGCGCGAGCACGTTCGAATCGGATGTGAGCCCGGACCACGCTTCATGCGGGGTAAGCGTAACCGCGCCGTACATGAGGCTCACGAAACCCAGCACAACCAGGATCGCGAGACCCGCACCGATCGCGATGAGGGGACGCGGGCCCGGCCGCAGCGCGGTGCGCTGGCCGGCCGCCGGCGCATCCGCAGCTGATTGCGCCGCCATCCCCCTCATCCCTGTCATTCCCGTCATCCTAGAGTTACCTCCGGGCTCTGTCGCCTCGCTACGGCGCTGTCAGGGCTGTCGCGATAGCCTTGAACGCGTCGATGATCCGCGGCCCGGGGGCCTGCAGGAACAGGTCGACGTTTGTATCGATGACGTGCTTGCCCGTCACCGACTTCAGGGCCTTGAACGGCGGAATCTGCACGAACGTGTCGCTCAGTTTCGGCGCCGGGGCCGGGGCGGCTGAGATGGCGAAGATGAAGTCCGGGTTGTACTCCACCATTTTGTCCGTCGCCACGGTGGT
>JBGOVF010000049.1:0-9955 GCA_041477975.1 Tepidiformaceae bacterium | reverse complement strand
CGGCAGGCCAGGGACGAATCGACGATGTCTGTGAACAGGAGCGTTACGGTGCCCGTGGCCAGCCTGGTCGCCACGTCGTATCAACCGCGCATCGAGCGGCCTTGTGGACTGTGACCGCAGTGCGCGGAGCTAATGGTGCGCCGGCCGGCGCCAATCCCGATGGTCCGATAGGCTCGATCAATAGGGCCAATCGGCCATGGCGTGGGTGAACAGCCGAAACTACCGGCGTTATGAACTGGTAGCCTCAGGCCGCGAGGGGGCCCCACCGCGCACGGGCGTCCCCAACGAAGCAGTGGCTCCAGCGGGCGTGGGCCTTAACCAGTGAGGGAGAATGTGCTATCCATGACGAGCACAGTTTGGGCAGCGGGAAACGACCAACGTTCCGTCGAATCGTTCGCCTGGACACATCGGGAGGTCTTCCATGGCGGAACTCATTGACATCGAGGGAATCGGCAAGCACCAGGCGGCGAAGTTCGCAGCGCTTGGGATAACGTCCCAGGAGCAACTTCTCGCGGCCGCGGCCACGCCAGCGGGGCGGGCCGAACTCTCAGCGAAGGTCGACGCGACCACGGAGCAAGTGCTGAATTGGGCAAACCGTGCGGACCTCGCACGCGTGGCTGGCATAGGCGACCAGTACGCCGACCTCCTTGAGGAAGCGGGCGTCGATACCGTGCCAGAGCTTGCCCAGCGCAATCCCGAGAAACTTCATTCGAAGCTGGTTGAGTTGAACGAGGAGCGAATCGTCGTGGACCAGATCCCCGCGGCAACTGAGGTCTCGCGCTGGGTGGCTGAAGCGAAGTCACTACCGCGGGCGTTGCACTACTAACGTCCGAAAGGCAACGGGCGACTGACATCGCAGTGGGACGAATCGCTGGTATCGCCGACGTGACTCACGAGGCCGGGTGCTGGCCGGAACGCCTCCCCGCCGTCCGCTAGGCGGCCGTGATGAGATCGCGCACGTGCTTCGGAAGCGCCATCAGGACCTGCTGGGCTTCGCCTCCCGTGATATGGCCACTCACTACCGTGGCGGCGGCGATGAGCGCATCCCGCGCGTCCATGGCGCGAACGCCAGACTCGGCCGTGAATCGCTCGAGGAACGCTTCGGCCGTCCGCTGGTGCTGCGCCGAGCGCGACGGATCCCAGCCTTCGTAGTAGACCCCGCGGATGAGGAGGGGCAGCTGAGCCGCGAGCTGAGCTGATTCGTCCACGGAGAGGTGGTCCCGCAGGGTGTGCAGGAACGCGCGCAGAATCGCAAACCCCCGGTGCCTGTCTCCGTGGAAGGCCGTCGCGACCTGGTCTATCCATGCGTAGGTCTGCTGGACGGTGTGGTCGATTCCTTCGAGGCCTCGCTCAGCCATATCGAACCTCCGATGGGCTATGCGCCCGGGGCATGTCGGCAGTTAGGCCCGTTCCTCCCGAGTTGGCGATCAGTCGGTGAGGTCCAGGGGGAACTTATTGGAGTGAATGTGTTCGGTGAGTTCGGCGGTCAACAGCCGGACAGCGTCGCGGTCGAGGTCGCGGAGACGGTCGAACACGCGCCTGCACCCGCCGCATTCGGTTTCGCGGCGGTAGCCTTCATCGTGCCACTGCGAGTCGAGGCGTACGGAGAGCGTGTGGATGAGGTCGTGATTGGTGTCGTCCATCAACGTCTTCGGGGACGGGGTTACGAGAGGCGCGATTTCAGCCATTTGTTCCTCCTTGAGCGGACACGCCCCGCACCTGGCCGGGGTGCCCCAACCTCACCGCAGTGTCGGTCGGCGCGAGCTCGACCTACAGGATCGTTCGGCCCCGAAGTTCGGGTCATATGGGCCCACGCGGCGAACGCGGGCGGCGGGGAGCGATGAGGGGTCGGCCGGCCGGCTTGCCACTGGTGCTGCGCGTTACCAGAATTGGAGCGGTGTTGAGGCTGGCCCGAGAAGAGGGCCGCCGCGTGAGGAGTGGTTCCGTATGGCGGCGCTTGGCCGGTATGAACTCCAGGAAGTGCTTGGCCAGGGGGGGTTCGCGACGGTGTACCGCGCGCATGATCCGGTGCTCGACCGCGACCTGGCGATCAAGATCCTCCACCCGCACCTCGCAAGCGACCCCCAAATTGCCGACCGGTTTGTGCGGGAGGGGCGGGCGCTGGCGCGGCTTCGCCACCCGAACCTGGTGCAGGTTCACGACGCGGGCCTGGCCGACGGGCAGACGTACCTGGCGATGGAACTGGTGCCCGGAAAGACGCTCGCGGAGGTTTCGGCGGGCCGGAAGATGGCGTTGGCGGAGGTGGGGCCGATCGTGGAGCAGGTGGCCGGGGCGTTGGACGCGGTACATGCGGCCGGCCTGGTGCATCGCGATATCAAGCCCCCGAACATCATCGTGGCCGACGACGGCCGGGCGGTGTTGTTGGACCTGGGAATTGCACGGGACATGGAGCAGACGGGGGTCACGGCGACCGGGCTCCTGGTGGGGACCCCCGGATTCCTGGCTCCGGAACAGGTGGACAGCTCGGTCTTCGTGGGGCCATGGACGGATGTGTACCAGTTGGGGGCAACCGTATACACGCTGCTCGCCGGCAAGCCGCCGTTCGAAGGGAACACGGCACAGGTGCTCTACTCGGTCGCGCACCGGCCCCCGCCTGACCTCGGTGAAACGCGGAGCGACCTGCCGGTGTACGCGATCGCGGCGGTAACGCGGGCGCTTGCCAAGGATCCGAACGACCGCCCGGCCACGGCGGGCGAGTTTGCGGAGGCGCTGGGCGGCGGGGCGGCCGCGGCGAGCGGTGCGCCACCGCGGCCGACCGGAGCCGCCGGCCCCGAACCGCCGATGGCCATGGCGAACCCGGCTGCAGCGGCCGAAGTGACCCAGGTTTCTGCCGGACAGCCCACCATCCCCTACCTGCCGCCGAGGATTCCGAGAGAGACGCGTCCAGCGGAAGGGGCCGTGGCGGGAAAGGCCGCCACACCACGGCCGGTAAGCCGGAAGGGATTGTGGGGGCCACTCGCGGGGGTCGCCATTGTCGTCCTTGGCGGGCTGGTGGTGCTGGCGTTTCGAGGCGGCAGTTCGGATGAGGGTGAGGCTGACCGAACGGGCAGCGACGAAACCGCGATGGCGCTCCCTGACGGGATCGTGCCTGGTGGGGCCGTCATCGATGTCTACCTGAGCGAAGACACGCCGGAGAAGCTCGACTTCACTGCCCCCGCGAGCAAGCGCATTAGCCTTGCTCTGAAGCAGGGAGAGGTTGGCGCGACCATCTCTATCGTGGACGAGGAAGAGCAACTGGTGGGTTCGAAGGCGTTTATCGGGAAGAACGGAGGGTTCGTCGACACGCGCGAGATGGCCAAGCCCGGCCGCTACTGGCTCGTGATGGAGCCCGAGGCCGGAGGAAGCGGTTCTATCCACGTCCAGATGTTCTCCGTGCCCGAGGATGCTTCGGCCGACATTTCAGCGGGCGGGGCTCCCGTGACGCTAGAAGTGACCGTGCCCGGCCAGAATGCACGCGCGGAGTTCAAGGCTTCCGCGGGGCAGCGATTCAGCCTGAGGGTCACGGCCAGCACGGCGGGCATGACCTTCTCCGCGATCTCGACGGAACCCGGGTCCTCGTCGATCGCGCGGATTTTTTTCTCGGTGCCGGGAGGGTTCCTGGATACGTTCATGACTCGCGAGGCGGGGACGTATGCGATTGTGGCCGACCCGGGCGACAGGGACACCGGCAAGGCCACCCTCACGCTGTACGACGTTGGGCCGGATGTTGCGCTCACGGCAACGCCGGGCACATCGCTGACGGTTGTGACGACCAAGCCGGGCCAAAATGCCGTGGTCACGTTCGCCGGCCGCGCGGCCGAGCGGATCGCCGTTCGCGCCACGAAGGTCGCATCGGGCAGCACGCTGATCCTCCTCGATGAGGACGAGAAGGAGTTCATGCGAGGCTTTGCTTCGCCCTCGTCCGGAGCGTTCATCGAGCCAACCCGTCTCCTGCCGATCGATGGCGATTACCAACTGACGGTCAACCCGGATGGCCTGGCCACCGAGAACCTGACGCTGACGATTTACGACATCCCGGCCGACGCGGCGGCCGAACTGCGGATCGGTGGCCCGCCCGCAAGCGTGGCGATCACAGTCCCGGGCCAGAACGGCCGAATGGCGATTTCGGGCACGAAGGGCCAGGTGATTTCGCTGAAGTTGACCACCCTCACGGAGGGCACTTACGTCGCCATCGCCAATGCGGCGGGGGAAACGGGTTCGACGCGCCGCTACGTCTCGGCGGGGAGCACCTACGACCGGATCCCAGTGCTATCAGACGGCGACTTGACGATTCTCATCGACCCCGAACAGGCGACGATCGGTACGTTCACGCTGACCGCGACGCTCGCGACACCGTAGACTTCCCCGGTTCAAACACGCCTGCGCCGAGCGCAAAAGGAGAACCCTACGTGAAAGCAGCCGTGCTCTATGAAACGAAGCAGCCGTTGCAGGTGGTGGAGATTGACTACTCGCCACCGAAGCGGGGCGAGGTGCTGGTGAAGATGGGAGCCGCGGGCATCTGTGCCAGCGACCACCACATCATCCACGGGACCGGACTCCTACCCCTGCCGGTAGCCCTTGGGCACGAGGGGGCGGGGACCGTCGAGTCTCTTGGCGACGGCGTCAGCGGTCTCGCGCCGGGCGATCGCTGCATCCTTTCGTTCGTGTCCGATTGCGGGTATTGCAAGAGTTGCCGCGATGGCTTTCCCAACCTTTGCGACACGTTCCGCAACGCGGGGACGAAGCAGATGGATGGGACGTTCCGGTTCCGCGACCGCGAAGGCAACGATGTCGGACAGATGTCGAAGATCAGCGTGTTCTCCGAAAAGTCGGTGGTGCCGGCGCAGGCGTGCTATCCGATCCCGGCCGATGTGCCGCTCGATGTAGCCGCGCTCATCGGTTGCTGCGTGACGACGGGAGTGGGAGCGGCGATCAACGCTCCGGGGATTAAGGCAGGATCCACGGTGGCGGTGTTCGGGTGCGGCGGCGTGGGCCTGAACGTGATCCAGGGAGCGCGGCTACTGAACGCGGCGCGGGTCATTGCCGTCGACCTGCACCAACACAAGCTGGAGTTCACGAAGCGGTTCGGGGCGACAGACCTCGTCAACGCGGCGAAGGACGACCCGGTGGCTGCGATCAAAGACCTGACGGGCGGTGGCGTGGACTACGCGTTCGACGCCTTCGGAAGCGCGCAGACGATCAGCCAGGCGATCGATAGCGTGCGGAAGACGGGTACGGCAGTGATGATCGGCCTTGCGCCGGTTGGAGACCGGGCGCCCATCGACATGAGCGACCTTGTGCGCAACCAGAAGACTCTGGTGGGCTCGTACTACGGGTCGGGCAGCCCGCATGAGTTGTTCGGCAAGATGATCGACTTCTACCAGCGGGGTCTGCTCGATATCGGTGGACTAATCCAGCGGCGTTACCCGCTTTCGCAAATCAACGAAGGGTTTGCGGCAATCGACAGCCACGAAAACGGGCGCGGGATCATCGAGTTCCAGTAAGACGGTCCGGGAGTTACTGCTGGTCCCGGGCGGCAAGCAGCCGGTGGGGGATCGCCGGGTTGCGGCCTTCCCACATGCGGTCGTGGCCCATCTTCGTCCACTCGAACATCATCGTCTGGGCGGCGAGGACGTAGAAGCGGTTCGCGCGGACGGCATCGAACACCTGGCTCGCCATCTCCTCGGGCGGGAACGATTGGTCGGCGAAGGCAGAGCCGGTGGAGGGAGGCTCCGGCGTGTTGGGAGCGAGGGCGGCCGGGCGGTTGCGTTCGGAGCTGAAGATGTTGGTTGTGACCGCGCCCGGGCAGAGCACCGAGGCACTTACCTTCGTCTGTGTGACGGCGAGATCCTTGTAGAGACTTTCACTCAGGGAGAGGACTGCGTGTTTGGAGGCGTCGTAGACGGCGGTGCCGATCCCCCCGGAGATGAGTCCCGCCATGGAGGCGGTGTTTACGATGTGGCCCTCGTGGCCACCAGAGAGCATGCGAGGGACGAAGGCGCGGATGCCGTGGACCACGCCCCAGACGTTGACCGAAAGCACCCATTGCCAGTCGGCGATTGTGTGCTCCCAGGTGGGCCGTTCGCGGTTAAGGACGCCGGCGTTGTTGCAGAGGAGATGGACGGCGCCGAACTCGTTGTAGACGCGCTCCGCCGCAGCCTCGACGGCGGCCTCGCTGGTGACGTCGAGCTGGTGCGACATAACGGTGTGGCCCGCCGCGCGAAGCGACTGGGCCGCGGCGTCCAGGGCCTTTGCTTCGATGTCGCAGAGGACGACCTTCATGCCCTCGCGGGCTGCGCGGGTGGCCAGCGCGAGGCCAATGCCGCTCGCGGCGCCGGTGATGACCGCCACACGGCCTTCGAACTGCTCCATGGTCTTCCCTCCTGGCCGGCTAGACAGCGACCGGCGAAAGCTGATCCTTCGGGGTCAGGTCGAGGCTGATGGGCGCGTTCGCCTCCATCGGGCTCTGGAGGCCCAGCTCCTTCGCATAGTCGCGGATTGCCGGGACGACTTCCTGCCCGAGCAGCTTGATGCAGGTCATCGAGTCCTCGTGGTTGATGTTTCCATCGTTGCCCCAGAGGGCAAGGATCCCGACGCGATTGTTCTCGAGCACGTGCTTGAGCTGTTTGACGACGGAATCCGGTGTGCCCCAGACGAACGTGTGCTCAAGGCGGCGCTGTGTAAGCGGCGGCGCGACGGTCATGGGGCGGCGCCCGCCAGCGATTTCGATGAGTGACTTGCGGTTGGAACGTGAGCCGTAACCCGTTGGGGAACCCCAGACCGGATGGGCGAGGCCTGTGAACTCGCCGGCCATCCACATGAACTGCTTCGCGTTGCGCTCGGCCTTCTCTTCGGTCTCCGCGACGTGGCACTGGAGAAGCTGGCCGAAGTTCTCGGGGCCCGGTTCGTAGCCGACTTCGCGTGCCGAGCCGATGTAGAGGTCCTTGATCTTCTGGCTAAGGTCGAAGTTCGTGTTGAGGCCGATGTAGGGGTAGCGGTGCTGCGCGGCCCAGATGACCGTCTCTTTGCTCGCGACGCCGGGGATCCAAATGCGCGGGTGGGGCTTCTGGAGCGGAGTGGCCCACGGGTTCACGACCCGGAACTGATAGTGTTTGCCTTCCCAGCGGAACGGCCCTGGTTGAGTCCAGGCCTTGATGACCAGGTCGTGGGCTTCTTCGAAACGCTCGCGGTTGTAAAGCGGGTTGGCGTTGGCCTGGATGTTCTCGACGCCGCCGCCGCGGACAAAGCCCGAGACCAGCCGCCCGCCGGAGATCATGTCGATGATCGAAAGCTCTTCGGCGAGGTGGACCGGGCTGTCCCAGATTGGGAGCGGGTTGCCGAGGAGGACGATCTTCACGCGCTTCGTGAGCCGGGCGAGGAGAGTCGCGAAGAGGTTGATGCGCGGGGACATGCAGAACGGTGCGGTGTGGTGCTCGTTGAGCATGATGCCATCGAACCCAACTTCTTCGACCAGTTGGTACTCGTCGAGGCGTTCGTTGTAGAGGCGGCCGCCGGCGACGGGATCGAAGTACTTGTTCGAGTGCAGGAGAGCGGTGACGCGCTGCTTTCTCCCCTTGCCGATGGAGATTTCATCGAGCGCGGCGCTATCCGGGTTCCAGGCGGCCATGGGCTGTTCGGTGAAGTACATCAGGTGCATCGGAGGCTCCTTCTTCGGGGCTACGCGCGGACGGCGTTGAGATGGGCGGCGACGCTCGCAGCCAGGGCGGTGGGCTGTTCGAGGTCGAGCGCGTGACCGGCGCCAGGGAATAGCTGGAGCTTCGCGTTGGGGAGGGCCGAACGATAGAGCTCGCCGCATTCCTGCGGGACGACGCGGTCGGCACTTCCCCAGACGATGAGCGTTGGCGTTGGTGCAGCCGCCAGCAGTCGAGCCAGCGTCGGGTTGTACATGTACGGCTTCCAGGCGACACGCGAGGTCATTTCGCGGTCGGTTTCCCAGCTTTCGAGCTGGTCGAAATCGGGTTCGGCGCCGTAGATCGCTTCGAATGCTTCATCGTTCGCGAAGGCGGCGCGGGCGTAGGACTCGGTGCTGATGAGGAATTGGTCGAGGATGTAATCGTGCCTGGGCTGAATGCCCATCGGAGCGACGAGCGTCATAGTCGCGAACAGGTCGTGGCCCATCGTTGCCATCTCCGCGGCCAGCCAGCCGCCGAAGCCGAGCCCGACGACATTTACCCGATCGACGCCGAGCGCGACGAGCAACTGGCGGGTGACAATCGCGAGGTCGCGGAAGTTGGTGAGCCACTCCCACTCTTCGGGGTTGCTGGCGTGGAAGCCGGGCAGCCACGGGTAGTAGACGGTTGACCGGGCGGCAAGCAGGTCGAGGAAGTCGTGGTTGGGCGGGTGGCCGTTGTCGCGCGGGAGGACGAGGAGCGGCGCACCGTGCCCGCCGGAGAGTACGGAGACGGAGCCGCCACAGACGGAAACCGAGCGGGTAGTCCAGTCGATTGTGCTTGTGCTGGAGCGTTCTGTCGTTGTCATGCGCCTGGCCTCCGGGCCGCACTCTACGATATCGAGCGATGCCCCGCATGAGGGTGGGGGCGGTTGACGCCTCCTGGCGGGCGGGCAACACTCGCGGCGCATCCGGAGGTGCTGGGTTTGACTACACAGAGCATCGAGGACCTGATCGACGTCCCGGCGCTGCAGCGCTTCGTCGACGAGCATGTGCCGGGCGGGACGGGGGACATCGAAGTGCAGAAGCACGTGGCGGGCTTTTCGAACGAGACGTTCTACGTCTCACGTGGCGCGGAGCGGTGGGTGTTGCGGCGGCCGCCGCGCGGACCACTGTTGCCCACGGCGCACGATGTGGTGCGCGAGTACCGGTTCATCTCGGCGCTGCACGGACGCGCACGCGTGCCAGCGCCGGTGGCCGTGTGCGAAACGAACGACGTCATCGGCGCGCCGTTCTACCTCATGGAACGATGCGACGGCGTGGTGATCCGTGAAGTGATGCCACCGGCCTACGACACCGTGGCTGGGCGCGTGGGGGTCGCGAACGAACTCGTGGACGCGCTGGTGGAGTTGCACGCGGTGGATTCTGTGGCCGCCGGCGTGGGCGGGAAGGGCGAAAGCTATCTTGAGCGGCAATTGGCGCGCTGGAGCAAGCAATGGGAGCTGACGCGCCCAAGGACGCGGGAATTGCCCGGCCTTGACTCGGCGACCGCGTGGCTGAAGCGGCGGTTGCCGCCTCCGGGCGGGGTTTCCGTCGTGCACGGCGACTACAAGCTCGACAACGTGATGTACGCCAACGATGCGCCGAAGCTCATCGCGATCTTCGATTGGGAGATGGCAACCGTTGGCGACCCGCTCGCGGACCTGGGGTGGCTGCTTTCGACGTGGGGCGACCCCGGCGACCCGCCGCCGCCGCCCGAGTACGCGGCGATGACCGGCGGCCGCACGCCGCTCACGGCCGGCGAAGGGTTCCCGGCGCTGGGCGAACTGGCGGCGCGCTACGAGGCAAAAAGCGGGCGCTCGATGCGAGACTTCGCGTTCTTTCACGTGCTCGCCGTGTACAAGCTCGCGATCATCCTCGAAGGGCTCTACATGCACTACCTGGAGGCGACGGCGTCGAACCCGGAGAGCGCGCGGTTCGAGTTCCAGGTGCCGATGCTGATAGACCGCGCGCACAGGATCATGGGCGAGTGACCGGGCGCCGTTATTCCTGGGCGTAGCGCCACGGCCTGGGGGGCTGCCGGGCGTCCTCGTCGATCGTCCACTGCGGAAGGGCAAGCCCTTCGCCGGCTTCGACCAGGACCATACGGACGCGCGTGCCGATGCCGATGCTTCGGACGAGTTCTGGCGGGGCCATTTCGCCCGTTGGGGTGACCAGGTTCCCAATCACGCGCAGCGCTTCATCGGCTGTTGGCTGGCCCTTCTGCGTGTCCAGGTCGACGAGCAGGATGGCGTAGGGGACGAAGGGACGGAACGACGGCTGGAT
>JBGOVF010000319.1:0-3769 GCA_041477975.1 Tepidiformaceae bacterium | reverse complement strand
CTTCCAGTTTGTGACGCCGCTCGTCGTCGAGGCCCTCGGTCTCCTGACTCCGCCTCCGGCCTGAGCCAGCCTCACTCCCCGATAACCTTCGTCGTCATGCTGCTGCCCATCGGGCCGCTGACCCAGCCGCCCAGGTACGCCGCGAACTTGCCCGCTTCTCCGCCCGCCACGATCAACGTGATCATCTCCTTCGAGCGGAACTTGGGGACCATCGTGTCGAGTCCGAGGCGTTCCGCATACGCGCGCGGCAGGCCTTCGGCGCAGGTCTCGTCGCGGACGAGTTCGCGGGCCGGGCGCATGGTGGTGAGCTGGATCTGGTCGCGAACCTGGTCTTTGCTCCAGCCGTCCTTCGCGAACGTGTCGACGTGCTCGGGCGGGACGATGACGACGATTTCGCCGTGGCCATAGGCCCTGGCGTGGCCGGCGGTGGCCAGCGAGAGGCCGTAGCTGGTAGCGAGCGACTTCGCGCCGCGTGAAAGCTGGTCGATGATGCCGTTTGGCGCGCCACCCGCGTAAACCGTGACCGTGCTCTGTTCCTTGGTGAAGCCTCGCTCGACATGGAGCGGTTCCCAGTTGCTGCGCTCTTCGAACTCCGGGAAACAGAACGTGTACTTGCCGGGCTGGCCCAGCGCGGCGCGGTCCACCCCGCCCGGGCGGCCGCCGCCAACGTTGCGAACTATGAGCTGGACCGCGCGGCCAATCGTCGCGTTGGCGCGGTTGCCCTGGCCGAGGACGTTCATGCGGTAGTTCATGCCAATGCGGTCGCGGATGGGGCCGTTGACCATGATCACGGGCGTGGGGAAATGCGTGGTGGCGAGCACGCCGTGCATGTTGAACTGTTCGTCCAGGACCGCTTCCACCGCGGCGATGACGACGGGCAGGTATTCCGGCTTACACCCGGCCATCACGGAGTTGATCGCGATCTTCTCGATGGTGAGCGGCGCGAGGTTGGGCGGCATGAGGCCGACGACTTCCTGGGCATCGCGTTTCGTGCCGGAAAGCATGCGGAGGACGCGCTCCGGCGTGGGCGGGATGACGGGGAGGCCGTCGGTGAGGCCCTGGTCGAACATGAATTCGAACATGTCGTCCGATTCGCCGACATCGATGCGGCGGGCGCGCAGCGCGCTGCCTTCCGCTTCGGCAGCGAGCCGCTCGGCGATGCCGGGCTCGACGGACCTGGAGCCGCAGCCAGGACGCCACTCCGGGTAGGCCGCCCAATCGACGAAAGGCTCCGGCGCGAGCGTTGTCGTAATGAGGCGCTGGAAGAGCGCCTGCCAATCGGCCCGGCCGAAGCCGACGAAGCGCTCCACCTCTTCGCCGTCGCCATCGGCGAGGACGATCGTGGGCACGGTATCGAGGTCATAGCGGAAGGAGACGCCAAGCGCCGAGTCATCGAGCATCGGCGCCGTCAATCCGAAGCGGTCGACCAGGATGGCGTTACCGGCGGTGTCCTGCCCGATCGCCCAGACGTCGGCGCTCCCGCCGAAGGCCTCGTGCGCGGCCTGGATGAGCGGCATTGAGAGCACGCAGGTGGGGCAATCCTCCTTCACGAAGCAGAGGAGGGCGGCGCGGCCCGTGGGGAACGAGTGAGTGGCCCCGGTGCTGTCGACGAGAGAGAAGGGCGGGAGCGGCATGGGCGGAAGTGTACGCCCGGCGGAGGGCTACGGGTTTTGCGCCCGAACGACGAAGAACCGGCGTACCGTCTGGACCTTGCCGCCCACCAGGGATCGGGATTCGTAGGCGCGCAGCTCCGCGAGGGCGCGTTCCGCGACGTCTGGAGCGAGGCGGAGGGCCGCGATTTGCGCAGCACCGGAGAAGAGGCCGGGCGGGTCGTCCCAGGCGAATTCGTGTGGCTCGAAGCTGATCTCGCGGAAACCGGCGCGTTCGAGAATGCCCTGGCGGTAGGCGGTATCGCCGAGGGCGAACGGGCCCGGCGGCGCGAATTCCGAAGGGGGAGCCGGCGCCGCATAACGCGCCATGATCTCCGACGGATACCAGGGGTTCACGGCGGCGGGCTGCCAGCAAGCGAACACCAGCCGCCCACCAGGCTTGAGGTGACGGCGGATGTTGGCGAAAGCGGCGGGCGGATCCGCAAAGAACATGACACCGAAGCGGCTGATCGCGGCGTCGAACGGTCCACCGGCGATGGTGGCTTCCTGTGCGTCCCCAGCGACGAACGCGATGTTCGTCGCTCCCGCATCACGGGCGCGCTCGGCGGCGAGGTGCAGCAGCGCCTCGGAGATGTCGCAGCCCACGGCGCGGCCCGCGGGGGCGACCGCGGTCGCCGCCCTGAGGGTAGTGCCGCCGCCCCCGCAGCCGATGTCCAGGATCCGTTCTCCGGGCTGCGGCTGGAGCGTTGCAAAGAGCGGTTCCGCGGCGGGCCCCGTGCTGGGCTCGACGAGCTTCCATCGCTCGATCATTTCGGGAGAGTTCCACTGGCGCTGCTGCGCTTCGTTCGCCATCGATTCCTCCGCCCCGCCCGGGCTGACGGGAGTATAGGCCCGGCCGTTCGCGCTCGTGGGTTGCCCCGCCTAGACTCGGCCTACTGTTTTCGCCGGAGGCTTCTGTGGGACGCATCGAGGGTAAGGTTGCCGTGGTGACTGGTGGGGCGAGCGGCATCGGCGAAGGGACGGTGCGGCGATTCGTCCAGGAAGGGGCAAGAGTCGTAATCGCCGATGTACAGGACGCCCGCGGCGAGAAGCTGGCAGAGGAACTCGGCACGAACGTCAGTTATTACCACACCGATGTCGCGCAGGAAGAGGAAGTGCGTGCCTCCGTGGCCCACGCGGTGAACAAGTGGGGCCGGCTCGATTGCATGTACAACAACGCGGGCTTCGGTGGCGTGAGCGGGCCCATCGAGAGCATCGACATGGCCGCCTACGACCAGACGATGTCGGTGCTGCTGCGCGGCGTGTTCCTTGGGGTGAAGCACGCCGCGGCGGTGATGAAAGAGCAGCGCCACGGCAGCATCATCAGCACGGCCAGTATCGCCGGCGTGCAGGCGGGGTTCGGGCCGGTCGTGTACAGCGCGGCGAAGGCGGCGGTGATGCACCTGACGCGCTGCGTGGCGCTGGAACTGGCCGAGTTCGAGGTGCGCGCGAACGCCATCTGCCCGGGATTGACGCTGACGAACATCTTCACGGCTGCGCTTGGCCTGGAGGACTCGGCGCGCGAAGCGGCGATTTCGCGTGTGGATTACGCCCTGCACGACTGGGCGCCGCTCGGCCGCTCAGGCTTGCCGGCCGATATCGCAAACGCGGCCCTCTGGCTGGCGAGCGACGAATCGAGCTATGTGACGGGGCAATCGATCATCGTCGATGGCGGGCTGACGGCGGGCCGAAATATCGCCGAGCTCGGTGGGCGGCTGGCGGCAGCGTTCGGCATGACACCACCGCCGCCGCCGCCGCGGCGATAGGGCATGCGCGCGTTCTGGGGGCGCATGCGAGCGACGTTCGAACGGCCGCCAGCGCCGGCGGAGGTCACGCTGCGGGCCATCGGCTACGTGCGGAACGACGTGGCGAAGCCGCGACCGCAAGGCTGGGAGAAGGTGGAGAGCCGGATCGAGCTGCTACCGGAGCACGCGCCGAAGCTGGCGGGGCTCGATGCCTACAGCCACGTCATCGTGGTCTTCTACATGGACCTCGCCGAAGGCGCTCCGGAGAAACCGGAGACACTGACGCTGGCGAGCGGCAACACGTGCGGCATCCTGGCGACGCGCAGCCAGCTTCGCCCCAACCACCTCGGCGTGAGCGTCGTGGCGTTACTGGGG
>JBGOVF010000338.1:0-3670 GCA_041477975.1 Tepidiformaceae bacterium | reverse complement strand
TTCCGAACGTCATGCCAGTCGCCATCGTGCTGGGCACAACGCTGCTCGGAAGCGCAATCCTGGCGGAAGCCGCGCTCTCGTTCCTGGGGCTGGGCATCCCCGCGCCCAACCCCTCGTGGGGCGCGGACATCAGCACGTCACGCACGAGTTTCCCGCTCAACGTCTCTGCCGCGTTGTTCCCCGGTATCGCGATCAGCCTGACGGTGCTTGGATTCAACTTCCTGGGCGATACGCTCCGCGACGTGCTGGACCCCCGCCTGCGCGGCTCGCGCTAACCACCAGTGCACACATGAAGGCGTAGGATTCGGGCCAAATCAGCGGCCGGAGGATCGCCGTGACCACCGAAACGCTCGCGAGAGACAAGACCGTCACACTCAACGGACTCAAGTTCCACTACCGCGATTGGGGCGACCCGGCCGCCCCGCCGCTCGTCCTCCTTCACGGCTTCACCGGCCACGCCCGCTCGTGGGATTCGGCCGCCGCGGCCCTCAGCGACAAGTACCGCGTGCTGGCGCTCGATCAGCGCGGCCACGGCGAAACGGAGTGGGCGAAGGACTACGCGCCCGAGCGCCGCGTCGAGGACATGGAGGCGTTCCGGGACGCGCTTGGCCTGGGGAAGTTCAGCCTGCTCGGGCTTTCCATGGGCGGCCGGGCGGCGTTCATGTACGCGGCGAAGAACCCCGCGACGCTGGAGAAGCTGGTCATCGTCGATATCGCCCCCGAAACCGACCCCGCCGGTGCCCAACCCATCAACCAGGGCGTGCGCGCGAACGATGTCTTCGATGACCCCGAGCAGGCGGTGGCGGCAGCACGGGCCGCGAACGCCCGTCCGCCCGAAGCCGAACTGCGCCACCGCGTCCTCAACAACCTCATGCAACGGCCCGACGGGAAATGGACGTTCCGCTACGACGTCGCGCTGCGCAACGGTTCTCCCGCGCGCGTGATGCCGACCGCCGAGGAGATCGCAGCGGCATGGGAATCGCTGCGCAACATCACCTGCCCCACCCTCCTGATCCGCGGCGAAGCGAGCGACGTCCTCAGCCCGGCTGCGGCCCAACGCATGGTCGAACTCATCCCCGATTGCCGCATGGTCGAGGTCAAGGACAGCGGGCACTCCGTCCCGCTCGACAATCCCGCCGGCTTCCTGGCCGCCGTCCGCTCCTTCCTCTAACAGGCGGAGAAAGAGGTTGCCCGGTTGCCCGCCGTGTCGCGCGTGAACGTTCTCCCCCTCTCCCGCGCAGTCGGGAGAGGCAGAATCCCTACCGGGGGGGAGGGCGGGATGCCGCTGTCGCCTACCCCACCTCCGCCGTCTCGCGCACCTCGCCTGATTCCTCGACCGCCGCGGGGACGTCTTCGCCGGTGATCCGGCCGCGCGCGGTCGTGCGGTAGCCCGCGGCCGGGACGAGCTTGCTCGCCTTGCCAAGCCCAAACGCCGGCATGTTGTTGTAGACCGTCTCGTACTGGCCGGCAGCAACCTTATACGTCTCGTGCCAGATACCGATGTCGCCGTTAGAGCCAATCGTCTTGTTGAAGCGAACCCAGTTCGGAAAGTGCACGGCGTCGCGGTTGCGCGAGTAGGCCTCGAGGGCTTCGTACGAGCGCCAGTACTGGACGATCATCGCGCTCCGCAGCCCGAAGTGTTGCCGGTAGCCCAGCAGCCCCATCTCCGGCTGCTTCTCCAGCTCCTTCAGCATCTTCGGCATCGACATCACGAACCAGAAATGCTTCGGCAGCTTCCAGATCTTGTTGAATCGTGCGCCGATCATGAAGACGACGAAGTCGCCCTCGATCTCCGCCGTCATGCGTTGCTTGTTGATCTTTGCCATCGCCATCCTCCTCGGCTTTCGCGTTACGGTACGCACCCTGTCAAGCGCGCGATCAGCGCGGCCGGTTGGTCTGGGCTGCGCGGAGCAGTCCGGCGGAACGTAGCCGTTCGATTGGCTCCCAGTCTGGCACCAGCCCGTTCGCGATGATCTCCGCGTGCGTGAACCCATCCGAGGCTTCCGCGCCGGCGCGGTACAGGTTCACGTACACCTTGTTCGCGAACTCGCGCCTCTCGCAGTTGTGTGACTCGCGGTAGTATCGCGCGTCCTTGGCTGGTAGCTCCGGGCCTCGTGCAGATGGATCGAGTAGCACGTCGAGCAGCGTCTCGGACGATTCGGCACTGAGCGTCTGGCCCAGCGTCTCAGCGTAGAGGACGGCGACGCGAGGTCGGCCCGGCTTGTCCTTCACATCGGCAATGACGAACAGTTCGAAGCCCGCACCTTCGGCCGTCGATACGATTCCGCGTGCGACCGCCGCCGGGTGCGCGATCCGGTGCCACGCGGCGAGCTGGTAGCCCACGAGCCCGACACTGAGATTGTCGGCCGGCTGTCCGTTCGGACCATATCCAAGCGCCAGCAAATGCGGCTCTAACTCTGGCACTGTTCGGCGAACGCGCGTGGAAGTCGCGGCCGACACTGCGAGGTCGTCGCGCCCGATATCGCGGAGCCGGCCAACCCAGTAGGCGTCACCCGCCCAGAGTTCGTCCGGCCCGATGAAATCCAGGCCGTTGAATCGCGGAAGAATGGGTTCGTGTGCGTGCCTGTTGGCGATGATATCGAAGGCCCATGCCCGGATATCAACCTCGGACGACTCGCGCAGCAGCTCATCGTAAGCATCCATGCTCCGCTGCATGCCCCACAGGAACGGGCCTGCGATCCCCGGCCGCTCCACCTCGATGTCCCTGATGCGTGCGAACGTTCTCGCTGGTCGCGGAACGTTACGCTTCCTGTCGCGCCGTTCCCACTTGTGAGCTTCGTAGAAGCTCCCGATGTCGTATGCAGCGTACGCCCGCAGGATTAAGTCGTCGTCGTCGAGAAGGCGAAAGAGCTTCGGCTCAACGTCCTTCCACCGGTTCCCCCAGTACCGCAGTTGGATTTTCGCCCGGACGACCACCCGCCGCTCCACGCCCTTGGCGCCAAGGCTGCCAAGCCACCGTTGAAAGTGGCGGTGGCATGCCCCGCACCGCCAGATCGTGACCGCCGAGTCCGCCTCGCGAGCGAAAACTGCCACTGCACCATCAAGCCAGCGCTCACGCCGTGCAACCGCCCTGAGCATCTTTCGGACTGGCACGCCCGCAACGTGTGTCGCGGCCTTGCGCCGGTGGGCACAGAGGAGTGCGTCCCCGAGTCGCCGGCAAGCTACGTCGGAGAGGGTCAGGTCTCCGTGCAAACGTCCGACATGCTCAGGCGTGTCCACGGCGCGCAACAGTCTTCGGACGATCGAGCGCCACTGCCTGGGGGTCGGCTTTTGCCTGTAGTCGGTCGGTACGTCGGGCAGCCTTCGCTCCAATTTCTTCACCGCCCCACACGGCCGGTCCGGTCCTTCGCACATCTCCTCAATCTTACCCTCCCCCACTGCGGCTCCACTTGAAGAACCGCCGCGCGGCCACAAAGCTCACGACGAACCAGATGGCGAGCACGCCCAGGGCGTAATCGATGTGCCAGCCGCCGCCGTAGTCGCTGCTCGCCACCCACCCGGGGAGGAAAACGTAGCGGAAGCCCTGCGTCATCCACTTCAGCGGGAAAATGGAGGCAACGGTCTGGAGCCAGGAGGGGATCTGGCTATAGCGAATGAACACGCCGGAGATGAACTGGAGAATCAGGTAGGGCGGCTGGATGATCGCCGG
>JBGOVF010000357.1:0-3566 GCA_041477975.1 Tepidiformaceae bacterium | reverse complement strand
TTCGTCCTCGGCCAGGTAGTCGGCCAGGCCGCTGATGGTGGCGTGCATCTCCGCCCCGCCAAGCTCCTCGTCGTTCGAGTCTTCGCCGGTGGCCATCTTCACGAGCGGTGGACCGCCCAAGAACACCTTCGAGCGCAGCTTTATGAAGATGTTGTAGTCCGACATCCCGGGCTGGTAGGCGCCGCCCGCGGTGGAGCTGCCGAACACGACCGAGACGGTCGGAATGCGGGCGGCGGACAGCTCCGTGATGTCGTGAAAGAGGCGTCCGCTCTCCGCGAAGTGGTTCATTTGGCGCCGCATTTCGGCCTCCGGATCGTCGCTGGTGCGCCGGAGGTCGCCTCCGGCCGATTCGACGAACTGGATGTAGGGAAGGCGGTTCAACCGGGAAATCTCCAGCGCCCGGTCGATCTTCTTCCCCGAGATCGCCGTGATCGCGCCGCCCATGACGGTCGGGTCGTTGCCAACGACCACGCACTCTGTCCCAGAGACCACGCCGATGCCGGAGACAAAGCCTCCCCCAACGCTGTAATCAGTGCCCCACCCCGAAAGCGGGCTGAGCTCGAGGAACGGCGAGTCAGGGTCGAGCAGGAGTTCGATCCGCTCCCGGATGAGCAGCTTCCCGCGGTCGCGGTGGCGGGCGATGCTGCGTTCACCACCTCCCGCTCGCGCGGCTGTGAGCTGTTCTTCGATGGTGCCGAGCAGGGCAAGCATGCCCTCCCGGGCCGCCTGGAACATCTCGCTGTCTGTGTCGATGCGCGTTCGCCAGGGTTCCATGGTTTCGGGCATGTTACATCGGTCCCGGGGCCCCAACATCCCGCGGAAGCTCGCCCAAGTGGCGAGGCTGCCGAAACTACGCCTGGCAGGCGCGGCGAGCGGCCTCAACCAGCCCCTCCGCCAGGCTGGGGTGCCAGTACGTCATCGCGGCCAGGTCGTGGATGGTGGCTTCCGCCTGCATTACGGTCGCCGCGATGTTGATGATCTCCGCCACGCCGGGCCCCACTGCGTGAACCCCCAGCACCTCGCCCAGTTCGCGCTCCGCCACGACCTTGACGACGCCTTCGCGGGCGCCGAGCGCGACCGCGCGGGCGTTGTACGAAAGGTCGAACACGCCGGCGATCACGTCGTGACCCATCTCTTTCGCGGCAGATTCGGTCAGGCCAATCCAACCGATCTCGGGGACGGTGTGGAGCACGTGGGGCACGCGGTTGAGCCGCGCGCGGGCGTGGCCGCCGGTCGCGTTCGTCCCGGCCACTTCCCCCATGTGCGCTGCCGAGTTACTTAACATCACCCGGCCAGTGACGTCGCCGGCGGCAAAGACCGCGGGATTCGAGGTCCGGCAGGCGGCGTCCACCCGAATGCCGCCGGGGTCAGCATCCACGCCCGCAGCCGCCAGGTTCAGCGTCTCGAAGTACGGCCGGCGCACGTCGGCGGCGACGATGATCTCCGCGGGGAGGGACTCAGTCCCTCCAGCGTGACCGACGACCACACGTTCGCCGTCTCCTCGTGCCTTCGCGCCATCGAACAGCCGGATGCCTGCAGCTGAGAGCATGCCCAGTGCGATCTGCGCGACATCGCCATCCAGCGCCGGCAGCAGCCGGACATCAGGCGTGGCGATCGCCACCTCGGAACCGGCGGCTGCCAACAGGAAGGCGTACTCGAGCGCGAAGGCCGTGTCGGCTGGTCCGCCACCCAGGATCAACGCTGAGGCGGGGGCCACAGACAGTGATTGGATAGCGTCGGCAGTGAGAACGCGTTCGGGGGCGACTCCGGGTATCACCGGGGGGTCCCAGCGCGTGCCGGTGGCGATGACGACTGCGTTCGCCGTCAGCTCTCGTGTCCCAGTTTCGCCAGAGACCGCGAGTGAGTTCGGGCCGGTGAACGCTGCGCGGCCCGGGATGACCGTAACCTTTCGCATTCGCAACGACGCCGCAATACCGTCGGCGATCCGGGCGACGAGAGCGTCCTTGCGCGCAACCGCCCGGGAGAAATTGAATGCGTCACCAGTCGCGAAGACGCCGTGAACTGCGAGTTCCCTCGCGTCCAGGTGAGAAGCGGCAGCGGCGAGCATGATGTTGGTGGGAATGCAAGCGTAGTGGACGCAGGCGCCGCCCACTCTTTCGGCTTCGACCAGTGCGACCGAGGCGCCGAGGTCTGCCGCCTTCAAGGCGGCGGCGTACCCGGCGGGGCCTCCTCCGATAACGAGGACCTCGAAGTCCACCATCAGGCGAGCAACCGGTAGGGCGCTTCGAGGAGGTCGCGGACGGATGCCAGGAAGGCGGCGCCCGGCGCGCCGTCCACGGCCCGGTGGTCGACGGTCAGGCTCAGCGTCATCTGCTGGCAGCGCACCGGGCGGTCGCCCTCCCAGCGCACAGCGTCGTGAATGCGGCCCACGCCCAGGATGGCGACGTTCGGCGGGTTGATCACGGGCGTGAAGAAGTCGATCCCGGCCATCCCGAGCGCCGTGACCGAGAAGGTGCCACCCGTCATCTCGTCCAGTCCGAGTTTCCCTTCGCGAGCGGCGGTTGCCAGCCGCGACGACTCGGCGGCAATGTCGCGCAAGGGGAGGGCGTCCGCGTTCCGGATGACCGGGACCACGAGTCCATCATCGAGCGCGACGGCCAGTCCAACATGCACCTCTTCCAGCAGCTCGATCCCGCGGCCGGTGACGGTCGCGTTCAGACGGGGATGGCGGCGCAGGGCTTTGGCAACGGCCTTGATCACCAGGTCTGTGTAGCCCGGCCGGATTCCCCCGGCGGCCCATTCTTCGACGAGTGCGGCTCGCAGCTTGACCGCCTCGTCCATGCTGACCTCCATGCCCATGGTCAGCTGGGCCATTTCTTGCAGGCTGGCATGCATGCGCTCGGCAATCACCTTGCGCATCCCCCGGATGGGCACCACGTCGCCTGCCTGCGCCAGTTCAGCAGCGGCCGGAGCGGGAGTGCGCGTTGGCGCCGAGGATGCGGCGGCCGCTTGCACGTCTTCTTTCGTGATTCGGCCGCCGGGCCCGGTGCCTTCCGTCGTCGCCAGGTCCACGCCAAGCTGCTCGGCTACCCGGCGCGCAAGCGGCGAAGCCAGGACCTCGCGCGCAGGCGTGGCGAGCGATGGCGCTGGCGGCGTTGCCTTCGCTGCCAACACGTCGGCTTCGGTAACGCGTCCGCCCGGGCCGCTGCCTGCTAATGAGCCGATGTCGACACCGATCTCCTTCGCCAACCGCCGGGCGGCAGGCGAGACCGCCACCCGACCGCCTTCCAGCGCGACTCGCGCGACGGCCGGGGGCGTACTTGCGGCATCGCGGGTTGCCGCTTCCACGGCAACCGGAGCGACGCCGGCCGGCAGCACCTCTCCCGGAGCCAGGATGTAGGCGACGACCGCGCCCGGCGCCAGGGCGGTGCCTTCCGGGACAAGATGCCTGACGGTTCCCGAAGCCTCCGCTTCCACCTCAAACTCGATCTTCTCCGTCTCCAGTTTGTAGATGATTTCGCCGGCCTTCACCTCGCCGCCGTTGGCCACGCGCCACTCGGCGACCGTGCCCTCGGTCATCGTCATGCCCAGCTTCGGGATCAGCA
>JBGOVF010000210.1:0-5050 GCA_041477975.1 Tepidiformaceae bacterium | reverse complement strand
TGCGTGGATAGTGCCGGGCCTTGCCGGGCCCGGAATCGCCGCCGCGGTTGCGGAGTACCTGGACTGGCGAGCGGTCTTTCTCGGCCTGGTACCCTTCTTGCCGCTGGCCGGGCTGCTGACGCTGCCCCCGCTCCGCCGGCTTGGCGCCCCGGATTCGGAGCCCGGGCCCGCGAGGACGTGGATGGCCCTTCGCCTGGCGCTCGGCGCAGCCCTGGCGTTGGCTGGCGCCAGTTCGGGCTCGGTCATTGTGGCGGTCGTACTCGTGCCCGTCGGTGGCGCCGTGGGGCTGCCTGTGTTGGGGCGGTTGCTCCCGGCCGGGACGCTCCGCGCCCGGTCCGGGGCGCCAGCGGCGATAGCGGGGATGGGCCTCGCCAACCTCGCGTTCTTCGGCGCCGAGGCCTACATCCCGCTCACCCTTAAGACGCTTCGTGGCCAGTCAACGCTCGTCGCAGGTGTGGCACTTACCGCGGCTACGCTGAGCTGGACGAGCGGAGCCTGGGTGCAGGAGCGCCTGGCGGGGCGAGTTGCGCCGCGCCGCATCGCGCGCGTTGGGCTCCTGTTGATCGCGGCCGGCATCGGCTGCACGTCGCTGGTGCTCTGGCACGCGGTCCCGGCGCTGGCGGTGGCGCCGGCGTGGGCGATAGCGGGGGTTGGAATGGGCATGGCCTATCCAACGTTCTCGCTGACCGTGCTCGCGCAAGCGACGGCCGGGCAGGAGGGCGCGGCGTCATCGGCGCTTAAGCTGAACGAAGTGTTGGGCGCGTCGGCCGGGATCGGTATCGGCGGAGTGCTCGTTGCGGCGGGCGAAAACGGCGGCTGGGAATCGGGCGCCGTGCTGGCAACGTTCGGCGTGGCGGCGGCGGGCGCGCTTCTGGCCACGCTTGTGGCGCGGGGCCTCCCGGCGACGTCGCGTGCGACGGCCGGCGACGCGGCCTCGGGACGAGTCGCGGTCGCCGCGGAGGCGGCGACGTAGCTTCGCGTGAAGCCGGGGAAGCGTTACCGACGGCCCGCGACGGCGTTCTCTCTGCACGAGGAGGACGCCATGTACCACAGTCTTGAACTGCGTCGCCAGCTTGCACAGATCGAACGGGAGCTGCTGCTGCGCGGGCGCCGCGACCGCATCGAAAGCTGGGGAGCTTACGGCCGCGCTGAACGCCTGACCGAGACTACCCAGAACCTCAGCCCGGCGACGGCGAGCCCACCAAGCGCGCCCATGCCGGCGTAGAGCCAGCGGGCGCGGCTGTCGTCCGTGGGCGGGACGACCGCCGCGACGGGGACTACAGGGACGGTGGCCTGCGCTGGGGCGCCGACCTGCACCGCGCGCACCGGCTGCACCTGGATCGAGGGCGGCCCGTGGCCGTCCCCGACTACGATGGCACCAGTCATGCCGGGATGAACGAAGCAGTAGTAGGGGTATGTGCCCGGTTGGTCGAAGGTGTAGCTGACGGTACCGCCGCCCGCAACCTCGGCGTAGTTTCCCCAGCCCAGGGTGGCGGCGGCGACTGAGTGAGGCGCGGAGCCCGCGTTTGTCCAGGTAATGCTTTCGCCTGGTTTCGCGTGGAGCACGGTCGGGAGGAAGCAGAGTTGGTCGTTCATTGTGACGACGGAGCCATCCGCTTCGGTGGCGGGAACGCCGCGACAACCACCACCGGCCACGGCTGGGGGTGAACCGACACAGAACAGGCCCGAGCCCGTGGCGATGGCCACCAGCGCAGCGGCCAGCCTCAGTACCGCGCCCTCGAACAAATGCTTCTTGATAACGTTGACCAACATCAAGCGCCTCCCGAGCGACTCGGGTAGGCCGCCTACCCGCTTCCGCGGCGCTTCGATGAGACTGCAACGAACCCCAGCCCGGCGACAGCGAGCCCACCCAAGGCGCCCATGCCGGCGTAACGCCAGCGCGAGTCAGTCGCCCGCTCGGGCGCCGCGACCGAGGCGGACACTAGCCCAGAGTCGGGCTGGCCCGAAGCGGATCCCGCCGACAACGCCTTGATCGCGGGCACGCCCGGACTACTGGCGAAGACGCCGTCGCCAACGACGACGACACCGGTCATGCCCGGGTGAAGCAAGCAGGAATAGGGGTAGAGCCCGGGCGCATCGAAGGTCGCCTCAAAGGCAGCGCCTGACGGCAATTGCTCCTGCCCGCCCCACGCGTTCGCGGCGCCCGTGACCAGGTGCGGGACGGGGTCGGTGTTGCGGAAGTGCACCGAGGTGTGCGTTTGCACGCGCATGACCGTTGGGACGAAACAGAACCCCTCGAGCGTCACGGTGCCGTCGTTACCCTCGCGTGCGAGCGGACTGTGACAAGCACCGCCGCCGGCCTCGGCCGCGGGCACGTGACCGGTTAGGCCGCCCAGTGCGACGGCGAGACCGATGAGGGGGAAGGCGAACCGCGCCCCGCTGATTCCAATCGTGGCTCGACCAATTGCGATTCCGAGCATGCGAACCTCCGGCCGCTCCGACTGGCACTACTACACCGCTCGGCCCGCACCGGTTCCCTACTGCACCGTTTCCGCGATTCGCTTCGCCGACTCCAGGTCGACCACCCCTTCGACCCGGTAGTACCTCCCGTTACGCGACCAGAGGAGCGCGCTCCCGACGGTGCTGCGTTGCGTGCCGGCGACCTCGCTGCCCGAGGCATCGACGAAACTCAGCACCCGTGTCCCGCCGCCAATCCAGTAGGCCGGCGCGCCGTTCACAGTCGTCTCCGTCAGGCTCGACCCGCCAATCTGCTTCTTGAGGATGAAGCCCTGGTCGGTGGCGAACTCCCAGAGATCGAAGCCCGTGTAGCGCAGGATGACAACCGTATCGGCCGGGGCGTTCAGGGTGTAGACGGCCGTGGGTTCACGCTGCCCGGCCGGCTTCGCGATCGCGAAGCCGAGGCGCTGTGCAGCCTGCTCCAGTGTGATCCGGCGGGCGATGTCGTCGAGCCGTGGTGGCGTGGGCAGGGCGGTGGGGGTTACGCCGGGAGCGGGCGTCGGGAGCTGTTCGATGCGCTCGCCGGCAACGCCGAGCCCAAGGAAGTCGGCGACAGCCTCCCGCGTCTCGCGAGAGACGATGAGCGTGAGGCCGAAGGCGACGAGGAACACGACGGCCGCGACGGCCACGCGTCGAAGCACGGCGTTTTCGCGCCGCGACGCCGGGCTTTGTTCAGACAGGCGCTGGCGCACCGCCGGCAGGAGGTTGGGAGTCGCGGGGTAGGCGACCGCAGGTGCGAGGCGTTCGAGGACGGACTCCTCCCAGGCGATAGCGCGAGGTTCAGGCACGGGTGGCCTCCTCACTCTTGGGGTGGAGTGCCGGGTAGCGTGTTTCGATCACCGCACGGAGCCGGCCGCCGGCGCGGGAGAGGCGCGACTTGACCGTGCCCGGCGCCTTGCCGATGACCCGGGCTATCTCGATCTCCGGAAGCTCCAGAAACCAGCGCAGGTAGAGCACCAGGCGGTCATCCGGAGCGAGTTCGTTGATGGCCGCGAGAAGGAGGGCGTGCTCCTCGCCTTCGATCGCAAGCGCATCGGGCCGAGGCGGCTGCGCCTCGGGCTGGCGGCCGAAACGTTCGAGCAGGCCGAGGCGGCGGCCGCGGGCGCGGACGTCGTTGAGTGCCAGGTTGGTGACGATGCGCAGCAGCCACGGCCGAAAGGGTTCGCCCGCACGGAAGCTGCGGAGGTTCTGGTAGGCGCGCACGAACCCCTCCTGCGCCACATCCTCCGCGGCGGCGGCATCGCGCACCACGAGATATGCCGCACGAAAGGCGACCTCCTGGTGCCGCCCCACGAGCGCGGCGAACGCATCAGCGTCGCCGTGGCGGGCGGCTTCGACCTGGGCGTCTTCGTCCCGGTCGTGGTCCACGTGCCTGTTCTACACCGCCCAACCCGCGCCGGTTCCCAAAGCGCAGGGAGGCTCTGGCTGTCACCCATTTGTGACCCACGGTTTCCCCTGAGGGCGCCGTTTTCACCTGTTGCTCTCCGGTGTGATACCGCCCTGTGCCACCACCCTGGGAGCGAACGCGACGACAACCAGAGGGAGATTCTTCTCCAGACCACCCCGGAGCCTCCGGCGGCTGGAGCGAAAGGCAACGGCGGTGGCCTCGATGACCGCGATCGCGGCGATTTCGGCGGCCTACTTCGGCGCGGGCGGCGCGGATTCAGCCCCGCCGTTGCCCGTGGCGATCCCCGAAGCCCGCATCGCGGCCGTTCACGACTCCGTCGAGATAAGTGCCGAGGCGCGCCTGGCCGCCGCGCAGGCACACAACGTGCCTCCCTTTTACGACGACCCGGACCCCGCGTGGCGCGTGGCTCACACCGAGTGGATGGACCAGGTGGAAAAGCTATTCACCCCGGCGAAGCAGCCGCCCGGGCGCGAAGCGTCTTAGCGGAGGCCGAAGAGGCGGAACATCTCCGGGTACTTGTTCAGCGTCGCGCCGCCATCGATGTACAGCGTCTGTCCCGTCATCAGCGACGAATCGTCCGAAGCCAGGTAAAGCGCGAGCCGCGCCACGTCCTCCGGTTCGCCAACGCGGCCGATTGGCGCCTCATGGATGAACGCCTCCTCGACGCCCGGCGCGGCGCTCAGACCGGCCGAGAGCGGGGTGTGTATGAGGCCGGGGCCAATGGCGTTCACGCGAACCTTGTGCCGCCCAAGTTCGAGCGCGCCAACTTTCGTGAGCATGGCCACTCCGGCCTTCGCCGAGCAATAGGCGGCGAAGCCTTCGGTGGCCTGGATGGCGTTGATGCTGGCGGTATTGATGATGCTGCCGCCGGTGCCCTGGGCGATGAAGCGAGCCGCTTCGTGCTTCATGCAGAGAAACGTGCCGGTGAGCGTGATGCCGATGACGCGGTCCCAGTCGGCAAGCGCGTAGTTCTCGATCGGCGAGAAGCCCCCGACGCCCGCGTTGTTCATGGCGATATCAACCTTGCCGAAGCGGCGCACGGCCTGTTCGACCATGCGCTGGACGGCCGGCTCGTCGCGCACATCGACTGTCGCGCCATCGACGTAGTTGTGGCCCAACTGGCCGATCAGCGCGCCGATTCCGTCGCTGTCGAGGTCGGCGACG
>JBGOVF010000112.1:0-6964 GCA_041477975.1 Tepidiformaceae bacterium | reverse complement strand
CGCGTACGCGCGGCGTACTCCGTCGGTCATGTACCTCTTCATCGTCCTCGCCTTCATCGGGACGTTTGGCTACAACTTCACGGTCGTCATTCCCCTTGTCGCGAAGTTCGTGCTCAATGCCGGGCCGGAGAAGTTCGGGCTGTTGACCTCCTGCATGGGCGTTGGGTCCCTCATCGCAGCCCTCTCCGTCGCCGCGACCGGCCGGGCATCCGACCGGGTCTTCCTGTTGGCGATGGTGGGCTTCGTGGCGATCTTCTCCGCTATCGCCGCCTCGCACTGGTTCCTGGTGACGTGCGCCCTGCTCGTTCTCCTCGGGATGACCACCATCACGTTCACCACCACGATCAACACGTCGCTTCAGTTGCACGTCCCGGACGAACTGCGCGGACGAGTGATCAGCATCTACCAGCTCCTCCTCGCCGGGACCACGCCAATCGGCGGCTGGTTCACCGGTCAACTCGCCGAGCAAATTGGCGTGCCGCGCACGCTCGGCATCGAGGCCGCGCTCTGCGCATTGGGCATCGCGCTCGGGCTGGCGTACAAAGCACTCCACACGGGCGCGTTCCGAGACGAAGCGGCCCGCCACGCCGCCGAACAGAGCGCCGTCGGCAGTTAGCCCAACCTGGGCCAGAGTCCTGTGCATTGCGAGAGTCCCGCATATACTCCGCGCGCCAATGCGATACGCCGTTTCGCGGAGGGGATTCTTCAGGCTGTCCGCGGGCGCAGCCCTCGTCGCGACGGGCCTCGAGACGGCCTGTGGCGAGCCATCTCCCACGCTTCAGGATGTGCTGGTCATCGACGAAGCCGACCCGAGCGCCACACCCACGATGTACCGCACCCCTGGCGGCATCGCATACCTCCGCGCTCCTCCCACTCTGACCCCCACCCCAACCGCCACCCCCGCGCCCACCAACACGCCCACACCGTCGCCAACCCCCACACTCACCCATGTCCAGCAGGCTCAGGCGATGCCGCGGCCAGCCTGGGATTCGAACCTCCTCCGCCAGGTCGCACGCGAGGGCCCGCGCGACCGACCGCTCGTCGGGCTCACGATCGATGACGGCTGGTCGGCCCGCGACGACGTGCTGAAGATCCTCCAGGCGAAAGACGCCCAACTGACCCTCTTCCTCGCCGGGCGTCCAATCGCCGGCGATTACGGCTTCGTGGCCCGCGCCCTCAATGCGGGCTGCGAGATCGCGAATCACACCATGGACCACTACGACCTCACCTCGAAGACAAAGGCGTACATCCAGGCCGACCTCGCGGACTTCGAGAAGGTAGTCCGCGACAACGTCACCGGCGCCACCACGAAGCCGTACATGCGCCCCAGCGGCGGCGCCCTGAACCAAACCGTCATTGATGCATCGGTCGAGGCTGGCTACCGGCCGGTGCTCTGGAGCGGCTCCGTGGGCGATGGCTCGGCGACCACCACGCCGGCGCAGATGGTCCAATACGGACTGGCCGCCGCGAGGCCCGGCGGCATCATCCTCATGCACTTCAGCGTCCGCGCCATAGTGGCGCTGCCGTTGTTGATCGATGGGCTGCGGGCGAAGGGCCTGGAACCCGTTTCGCTCACGCGCCTGTTCGCCACGCAGGGCTGATTCGTGGCGCGTGATCTGGCCCAATGCTAGGATTTCCGCAGCCCGCGACCCCACCCCGCCCGGCCCAAACGAGGCCGGGTTCTTTTCGCGGCAAACCGCGTCCCGCAAGCGGGAGCGAGGAGTCCCCTGAATGCCTGAGCAGCTCACGGCCGAACAGAAGCTGGCCCAGCTTGTCGAACTGAAGGCGAAGGTCGCCCTTGGTGGCGGCCCGAAGCGCATCGAAGCCCAGCACGCTCGCGGCAAGCTGACCGCCCGCGAGCGCATCGACCTCCTCCTCGACCCCGGTAGCTTCGATGAGCTCGACCAACTGATGCGCGCCCGGAGTGCCGACAACTCAACCGGCGAAGCAGTCGTCACGGGCTGGGGCAAAGTCGATGGCCGACCGGTCTACGTCTACGCGTACGACTTCACGCTCGTCGGCGGCTCGCTGAGCGAGGCGGTTGCCGAGAAGATCCTCAAAGTGATGGACCTTTCGATGACGACGGGCGCGCCGATCGTCGGGATCATTGATTCCGGGGGCGCGCGCATCCAGGACGGCCCGGAGGCGCTCCGCGGGTTCGGCGAAATCTTCGCGATGAACACGCTCGCCAGCGGCGTGGTCCCGCAGCTAAGCGTGATTATGGGCCCGTCCGCGGGCGGCGGGGCCTATAGCCCCGCCCTCACCGACTTCATCTTCATGACCGAAGGCAGCGGCCAGATGTACATCACCGGCCCGGATGTCATCCGCGCGGTGACCGGAGAGGAAGTGACCCACGACGAGCTCGGGGGTGCAGTCGCCCACGCCAGCCGTTCGGGGGTGGCCCACTTCGCGGTGGCCGGCGAAGAAGCAACCATGGCCGAAGTCCGGCGCCTCCTCTCGTTCCTCCCTTCGAACAACGCCGAAGAAGCGCCCGCCCGCGCCTCTGGCGACGACCCGGAACGGGAAGACGAAGACCTGCTCTCCATCGTCCCCGCTGAGCCCAACCGCCCATACGACGTACGCGAGGTCATCTACCGGCTCGTGGACGACGGCGATTTCATGGAAGTGCACGAGCTGTTCGCAACGAACATGGTCGTGGGTTACGGGCGCATGGCCGGACGCTCGGTCGGGTTCGTGGCCAACCAGCCCGCCCAACTCGCTGGCTCGCTCGATATCAACGCCAGCCGCAAAGCTGCCCGCTTCGTCCGCTTCTGCGATGCGTTCAATATCCCGCTCGTCACGCTGGTCGACACTCCGGGGTTCCTCCCCGGCCTGGGCCAAGAGTACGGCGGCATCATTACCCACGGGGCCAAACTGCTTTACGCCTATAGCGAAGCCACCGTGCCGAAGATCGCCGTCATCCTGCGCAAGAGCTACGGCGGGGCCTATCTGGTTATGTCGAGCAAACATCTTCGCGGCGACATGAACTACGCCTGGCCGACGGCCGAAATCGCGGTCGCCGGGCCTGACGCCGCCGCGAACGTCGTGTACCGCGAAGACATAGCCGGCGCACCCGACCCCGAAGCCCGTCGCAAGGAACTGATCGAAGAGTACCGCGCCAAGTTCGCCAACCCGTACATCCCCGCGGGCCGGGGCTTCCTGGATGACGTGATCGATCCTCGCCAGACGCGCCCAAAGATCATCCGCGCCCTGGAGATGCTCCAGAACAAAGCAGACCGAAACCCACCGAAGAAGCACGGCAACATCCCGCTGTAGGTCCCGCCAATGGCCAACAGCCAACGGCCAATGGCTCGAAGCCCTTCACGTTACGTCGAGAGCGACGTATTCTCATACATCTACGGCTCACGTCGGAGGGATTAGCGGCTTACCGGCCGCCCCTCTTGCCTTCAGCCTGCGGATTCGGCCTACGGCCGGCTGCGGGCAGCCACGACCGTATGGCGTGGCGGGCGCCGGCCGCCCTTACCGGGGTTCGCGCCGGGTACAAATCTCATGGACCGTAGGAAGGACCTTCCCTCATGACGCGCATGACTGGCGCACAGATGGTGCTGGAGTCACTCCAGCGCGAAGGAGTCGACACGATCTTCGGTTACCCCGGAGGCGTGGTACTCCCCCTCTACGACACACTCCCCCAGTTCCCCGGCATCCGTCACATCCTCGTTCGTCACGAGCAGGGCGCCGCGCACATGGCCGATGGCTACGCGAGGGCCAGCGGCCGCATGGGCGTTTGCCTTGCCACCAGCGGCCCCGGGGCCACGAACCTCGTCACCGGCCTCTGCACGTCCTGGATGGACTCCACGCCCGTCTTCGCCCTTACCGGCAACGTGGCCCGCTCGCTACTCGGCAAGGACGGCTTCCAGGAAGCCGACATCACCGGCATCACTCAGCCCATCACCAAGCACAACTACCTCGTGATGCAGCCCAAAGACATCCCGCTCACCATCCGTGAAGCGACCCACATCTGTACCACTGGCCGCCCGGGTCCGGTGCTCGTCGATATCCCCAAGGACGTCTTCCAGGAGCAGGCAGAATTCGATTGGCCCGACCACGTGAGCCTTCGCGGTTACAAGCCGAATGTCGAAGGTCACGCCGGCATGATTCGACGCGCCGCCGAACTCATCGACCAGGCGAAGCGCCCGATCATCATCTCGGGCCACGGCGTCATCTGGAGCGGCGCCCATGATGAACTGGTCGAACTCGCCGAGAAGGCGCAGGTCCCGGTCATCACCACGTTCCTGGGTATCGGCGGCTTCCCCGAGTCCCACGTGCTCAGCTACGGGTGGCTCGGCATGCACGGCATGTTCTACGCGAACATGGCCGCCGACTACGCTGACCTCGTCATCGGCGTCGGAATGCGCTTCGATGATCGCGCCATGGGCCGCTTCAAGGACTTCAACCCCGGCGTCAAGATCATCCACATCGATATCGATCCGGCCGAAATCGGCAAGAACTTCCCCACGACGGTGCCTATCGTCGGCGATGCCAAGAATGTCCTTGCGCGCCTCACCGAGCAGGTCAAGCAGCAATCGCGGCCCGAATGGCTCCGCTGGATCGACCAGAAGCGTGAGGAGCACCCCAGCCTGGAGATTCGCGAGAGCCGCCGGATGCTGCCGCAATACGTCGTTCGGACGCTGTACGAAGAGACGCAGGGCAACGCGAACATCGTGACGGGCGTTGGCCAGCACCAGATGTGGGCCGGCCAGCACTACTTCTACAAGCGCCCGCGGCAGCTCATCACCTCTGGCGGCCTCGGGACCATGGGCTTCGAGCTCCCCGCGGCGATCGGCGCCCAGGTGGCGTGCCCAGAGACCGAGACCTGGGCCATCTGCGGCGATGGCGGCTTCCAAATGACCATGCAGGAGATGGCCGTCCTCGTCGATGAAGGCCTGCCGGTGAAGATGGCGATCTTCAACAATGGCTACCTTGGCATGGTTCGCCAGTGGCAGCAGTTGTTCTACGACAAGAACTTCGTCAGCGTCGCGATGACGCAGCCGGACTTCTGCAAGCTGGCCGATGCCTACGGCATTCGCGCGCTGCGCGTCGAAACCAAGTCGGAGGTGCAACTCGCCATCAAGGAAGCGCGCAGCTACAAGGGTCCCATGCTGCTCGACTTCCAGATCGACCAGGAAGAAAACGTCTGGCCGATGGTGCCTGCCGGCGCGTCACTCGCGGAAACGATTGAAGCCCCCGCCGAGGAGCGTGCCCGATGAGCACCACCACAACGAACGGGACGCGACCCAAAGCCAACAGCCACACGGTTGTCGCAATCGTGGAGGACAAGCCGGGCGTGCTCATGCGCGTCTCGAGCCTCTTCCGCCGGCGGGGGTTCAACATCGAATCACTCACAGTCGGCCACAGCGAGTTAGAAGGCCTCAGCCGCCTGACGCTCGTGGTCGATGGTGAAAGCGCGCCGGTCGAACAGATAGAGAAGCAGCTCTACAAGCTGATCGACGTCGTCAAAGTGAGCGACCTCTCCAACGAGGACATGGTCGCCCGCGAACTGGCGCTGCTCAAGGTGCGCTGCAATAACGTCAACCGGCACGAGCTGCTCGACATCGCCCAGGTCTTCCGGGCCGATGTGGTCGACCTCGCCACTAACTCGATCATCCTCCAGGTGGTGGGGGACGAGGACAAAATCGACGGCCTGATCAAGATGTGCGAGCCTTACGGAATCCGCGAGCTTTCGCGCACCGGCCGGGTGGCTATGGTCCGCGGCACCAAGACGACGACGGTACACGACACCGAGCCCGAGAAGATCGCGCGCGTCCATGCCAGCCAGGGCCGGCGGATCGAGGGCATGGAACTCCCGTTCGCCAGCGACTAAGGCTCATAAGCACGGTCTCAAAAGCGGGCTCCGGTGGTGGAGCCCGTTTTGTTGGGGTTCGCTGTGTGCAATGCGATAGAATCGGCGGGTGAGTGACGTTTCTTTCACGGCGATCATTGAACCCGACGACGATGCCTATCACGCCTACGTCCCTGCGTTGCCAGGCTGTCACACGTTCGGCGCCACAATCGAGGAAGCCCGCGACAACCTCCTTGAGGCGGTGCAGCTCCACGTCGAGATGATGCGCGAGCAAGGCGAGGAAGTGCCATCGGGCCGCGAGCCGGTGCTGGTCACTCAGGTATCGATCCCACTGGCGTCGTGACTGACCGGGCCCCGCGGATCGAGAGTGCGGCCCTCGTGAAAGCGTTGAAGGCCGCCGGGTTCGTCGAGCTCCGCCAGCGGGGAAGCCACCTTCACCTCTACCGGGAGTCCGATCGACGACGCACGACTGTCCCGATCCACTCAGGCCGAATCCTGCCTCCGAAGACGCTCCTGGGAATACTGAAGGACGCGGACCTCACCCTCGACCGGCTGCGTCAGCTCCTCTAACTGTCACCCCACCTCCGCGATCAAGTCCCCCTCACGCACCACGTCCCGCTCCCGCACAGCCACCGACCGCACCACACCGGCCGTCGTCGCCGTGATGCGGTGCTCCATCTTCATCGCCTCCAACAGGGCAATCACTTGCCCTGCCTCCACGGCGTCTCCCTCCGCCACCCGGACCGCCACGATCGTCCCTGCCAGCGGGGCGGCGATGGCTGTCGCGCCGGCGCCTGCGGCTTGCGCTCGGCGCGGAAGGGCGGGAGGTCGCACCACATTGAACGTCTGGTGCGTCTCGTCCCCGCCGACTTGCACGAGCGGGCCGGCGTAGATTAGCCATTCGACGGGCACTGGCGTCTCGCGGCTCGGAAAGGTGACATCGAAGCCGCGGACGGTCGCGCGCATCCTAAACGCGAGCAAGGACTCATCCACCCGAACGGTGCCCTCTCGGGCACCGGCGAATGAGGTTGCCATTTCCCGTGTCCGCCGGCCATCGCTCATCCACAACACCGTTTGCCCGGCGCCCCGCCAACGAGGCGAAGCTTCGAATCGCGGACGCTGGTCTCTCCCATCCAGCGCCGG
>JBGOVF010000489.1:0-2814 GCA_041477975.1 Tepidiformaceae bacterium | reverse complement strand
GTGATGGCCCGGAGGTGCAGGGCTCCGCTGGGCTTGCTGGAGGTTGCTACCGTCACCGGGCAACCCCGCGCGCCCCTACGTCATTCCGGGAGACCGCGGCCACTGTTGATTGCCCCGCCGCCAGGGCCAACCGGCTGGCCGTCGCCGCGCTGCTCGACCGACGGGAAATCCGGCCCAGCGCGGACCGCCCAGCCGAGTTGGACTGGAGCGATGATCGGGTCCCGCCATAGCGCACGGCGTAGCATTGCCGGTCGGCAGTTCCGGCGCTATGGCGCGGAGGTTAAGTTCAGATGAACGCCCCCCTCGCGGACCGCGCCGCCGCCAGATCGCGGGCACGCCGCACCGGGCACGCTTGCGCCAGCCACCGTGACACCTCGGCGTTTCGGACTGTTGGCCCCGTGAAGCCGTCGTCCTCGGCATGCCTCGCGGAGACCGCCGCGCACTCCGAGTTGAGAGTTCCCGGGTGCACGCGGGTGCGGGGTAGTCATTGAGCAGGGTAGTCATTGAGGATGCCGATCCCCGCGGCCGGGCGCGGCCGCGAATTTCGCATATCATCTAGGCCCTTCCTGCCGCCGGGCCCCGCCGCGAATTTCGATCTCGCACAGCGGGGGCGCGCAGGTTTGAACTCTGGCCCACTGAGGGAATTCGTGCCGGCCCGCTCGGGGAAATGGCCTGGCGAAGGAGGATTCAATGTCACAACCGGCGGCCGGCGAGGGATTGCTGAAGCGCGTCCTGATCGGCAACCGCGGCGAGATCGCCATCCGCATCGCCAAGGCGGCCTCCGCGCTCGGCATGGAGTCGGTCGGTGTCTACGCTTCCGTCGACTCGCTCGGCCTCCACACGCGGTTCACTACGGAGGCGGTTGAGATCGGGACGCACGGGCCGGCGGGCGACCCCGTGAGGGCCTACCTGGACTCGGGGGAACTGATCCGGGCGGCAAAACTGGGCGGCTGCGATTGCGTCCACCCGGGCTACGGGTTTCTATCCGAAAACGCCACATTCGCCGCGTTCTGCGAAGCCGAGGGCCTTGTCTTTGTAGGCCCTCCGCCGGCCGTGCTCACGCTGTTCGGTGACAAAGTTCGAGCGCGTGCTTTCGCCAGGGCGGCCGGCATCCCTGTCGTGCCGGGAAGCACTGAACCGGTAGCGTCAGCAGAGGAGGCGTTGGCCGTCGCTCGCGAGCTTGGCTACCCGGTGATGCTCAAAGCCTCGGCCGGTGGCGGCGGGCGCGGGATGCGGGCCGTCGCTGCGGCCGGGGAGATGGCCGAATCGTTCGAGCGCTGCCGGAGCGAGGCCCAGACTGCCTTCGGCGACGGCACCCTGTTCCTCGAGAGAGTCATCCCGCGACCGCGGCACATCGAAGTTCAGATCCTGGCGGATGCCTACGGCAACGTGATCCACCTTTTCGACCGCGACTGTTCGGTGCAGCAGAGGAACCAGAAGGTCGTCGAGGTCGCGCCGGCGCCCGGCCTGGATGCCGCCCTCCGAGAGAGAATCCTGGCCGACGCCACGAAGCTGGCGCGAGCGGCCACGTTCGTCAACGCCGGCACGGTGGAGTTCCTCGTCTCTCCCGAGACCGGTGAGCACTTCTTCATCGAGTGCAACCCGCGCCTCCAGGTCGAACACACCGTGACCGAGCAGGTGACGGGTATCGATATCGTCGAGGCACAGTTCCGAATCGCCTCGGGCGCGTCGCTCGCATCGATCGGCTTCGGCGATCAACACGCCGTGGGAAACCCCCGCGGCTTTGCCGTGCAGGCGCGGGTCGTGGCCAGAGGAGCGGGCATCATCCGCGCGTACAAGGAGCCCGGCGGTCCCGGCGTGCGCGTCGATGCCTGCGGCTACCTGGGTTACGCGCCGCCGCAGCAGTTCGATCCGCTCCTGGCAAAGGTGATCGGGTCGTCCAACTCTTCGGCGTCGTTCGTCTCGGCAGTTGACCGGACGCTTCGCGCGCTGGACGAGTTCCACATCGAGGGATTGGAAACGAATCTGCCGGCGCTGCGCGCCATCCTTTCGGACCCGCGCTTCCGCGCCGGCGACGCGCGGACCACCCTGCTCGTCGAGCAGCCCGAGATTCTGAGCGCATCGTCATCCAACGGGACTGGACCCTTACCCCTGCTCGAACAGCAGGCCGGTGTCGCCGGCGGCGGTGCAGGCCCCCATCCGAACCGGCCGTCCAAGCTCAGCCCGTCCCTGCCGCCGGCCCTCGAGGTGAGCGCCGGCATGCGTGGTGTGACATGTCCGCTGGACGGCCTGGTGGTACAGATCGCTGCGACGGAGGGGGATGTCGTACGAGAGGGTGACACCATCCTGGTCGTCAGCGCGATGAAGATGGAGACCGTGGTGATAGCGCCGTGTTCAGGCGCGATCGCGGCCGTGCAGCGCCTGGGCATCGGCGACGCCGTGTCCGCCGGGCAGGTGGTGGCGTTGATCGCGCCCGCAAAAGGTGCAGTGGAGCCGCGCACACGCGCGAGGACGGCGGATGTTGAACAGACGTGGGCGCCAGTCCTGGATGAGATCAAGACACTGCAAACTATCGCCCATGCCAGGCTGGCCCCGGGTTCGGACGACCCCGGAGTCGTGCGGCAGCGTAGTCGGGGCAAGCTGACGTGCAGGGAGCGCATCGCACTGCTCCTCGACGACGGCTCGTTTCGCGAAATCGGCAGCGCCGCCGGGTTCGCCTCCTACGACGATGAAGGCCGCGTGGCCGACTTCACGCCCGCGAACCACGTTGGGGGCTGGGGCGCGATCGACGGGCGCACGGCGGTCGTCTGCGCCGACGATTTCACTTCGCGCGGCGGGCACGCAGACGGGGCG
>JBGOVF010000159.1:0-6094 GCA_041477975.1 Tepidiformaceae bacterium | reverse complement strand
CACAAGCGGAAAGGCGCCCTGGACCGCGGCATGGACGCGGACATCGTCATGCTCGATGGCCAACTCCAGGTGCAGGCCACGGTCTGCCGCGGCAAACTCGCGTTCGACCGCAAGGCCGCGAACTAACCCAAGAGCGCCGCCGCCGCGTCCTCGTCCAAGACGACCACGGCCGCCGGGTGCTCGCGAACGAAGCTCGCCGGGCAATCGTTGCCGACCCGTTGTTCGAACGCCCGGGCCACGACCTCGGCCTTGGCCGCGCCGTTCGCGAGCAACACGAGGTGCGACGCGCCGAGCAGTTCCGCCAGACCCAGCGTCAGTCCGTGGGTCGGCGCTTCGTTGAAGCAGCGTGTCGCGCTGAGGCGCGATCCGGGCGAGAGCGCTACCACGCGTGTCCGCGACTCACGGCCGCTGCCCGGTTCGTTGAACGCCAGGTGGCCGTTCATCCCAATGCCCAGAACCGCGACAGCCAGCCCGCCGGCCGCCGCGACGAGCTCATGAAATCGTTGCGCTTCGGCTTTGAGGCTGGCTACTTCCAGCTCGAATTGCACCACCGGAGGTGCACCGGGGATGGTGGCCCAGTGACGCTCGAAGAACGCCCGGTTTGCGCACGGGTCTTCGCGCGCGCAAACGTACTCATCGATGGCGAACGGCCGCCAACTGCGGATGTCCACTCGTCCCGCTGCCGCCCGTTCGCGCAGCTCTGCGTAGAGCGCCACCGGCGTCGCTCCGGTTGCCAGGCCGACGCTCGGGCGTTCGAACCGGGCGGCGGCCTCAAGCAGTGCATCGCAGCACGCCGCACCGAAAGCGCCCGCCGGCACGATGCGGATGTCTATGGCAGGCGCCTGAATGATCGCTCGTGACGCGTCATCGCGGCTCCTCGAACATCGCACGCAGCGTGCGGATCGCCTCTGGCATACGCGGCCCGTACCACCATAGTAGCCGCCCGTCGATCAGCCGCGCCGGCGCGACCGCCGCATAAGGTGGGATGTCCCGCTCCTTAAACGGAAACGGCTCATCGGGAAGCAGGATCAGGTCGGGCTTGAGTTGTTCGAGTTCACCAGGCGCCAGCGCTGGATAGCGCGCGCGGCCTGCGAGCACGTTCTCGGCGCCTGCCTGCGAGAGCAGGTCGTGGCCGTAGCTCTCGGCGCCCAGGCCCATGTCCGGCGCTTGCCAGACAGCCACGTACACGCGCGGCGGGCGGGCTGGCGGCCGTTCCGCCAACGCTTCGTTGGTGTCGCGGACAAGTTCCGCCGCCCGTCCGGAGGCGGCCAGTCGCTCGCCGATGCCAACGATCATCGCCAGCGCCTCATCCACGGTGTTCGGGTCCGTCAACATGACGTCGAGACCCGCTGCCCGCAGCCCTTCCACGTCCTCTCGCCGGTTCTCTTCCCGGTTCGCCATGACGAGGGTTGGCGCCAACGCGACGATTCGGTCGACGTGTGGCTTCTTCGTCCCGCCGACAATGGCTGCCGCCTCCACCTGCCCCGCGGGCTCCGTGCAGAAGCGGGTGCGCCCCACCAGCCACTCGCCCCGTCCCAGCCACCACACCAACTCGGTCAGACTCGGCACGAGCGAGACGATCCGTTCCACGGTCACCGACCGAGCTTAGTCGCGTTCCATTCGGGACGGCAAAACGGCCGCTTGTTCGCACCAGCGGCCGTTTTGCCGGAGAGGGAACCTTCTTCAATTACCCCGTGGGCGTCCCGAGCGTCACGTCCGCCGTCTGCTTCTTGCCGCCGCGGTAGAACTCCACGGTGACCTTCGTGCCGGGCGCCTGCTTGATCATCGCGATCGCGAGGTCGGATTCGTCGCGCAGAGCGAACTGGCCGATCTTCGTGATGACATCTCCCGACTGAAGCCCTGCGGTGGCCGCCGGCCCGCCCGCGGCCACCGCATTCGCTGCCGCCAGCACAACGCCCTGGGTGCCATCCGGGAGGCCCAACTGTTTCGCCTGCGCCGGCCGCAGTGCCTCGAACCCCTGCACCCCGAGGAAGCCCCGGTTCACCTTGCCCGTCGCCTTCAGTTGTTCGAACACGGCCTTCACCACATCCGAGCCGACGGCGAAGCCAATGCCCGAAGCGACACCGCTGGCGCTGGTGCTGTCCGGCGCGAGCGAAGTATTGATGCCGACGACCTCGCCGAAGAGGTCGAGCAGCGGGCCGCCGCTGTTGCCGTGGTTGATGGCCGCATCGGTTTGAATCGACCCGAGGATGGCAGCGTTTTCGGCAATCGCCCGGTTCTTTTGGCTGACAATGCCGCGGGTCACGCTATACGAAGGCCCTTCGCCGCCCTGCAGGTCCAGTGCGTACCCGATCGCTACCACGTCCTGGCCAACTGCGATGTCATCCAGGCTCGCCAGCTTGAGCGCCGCCAGGCCAGTCGCGCCGATCTTGATGAGCGCGAGGTCGGAGCGGGCGTCCGTGCCAACCACCGTGGCGGTGACCACGCCGCCATCGCTCATCGTCACCTTGATGGTCGTGGCGGGGCGTCCGTTCGTGCCCTGGATTACGTGGTTGTTGGTCATGATGTAGCCGCCAGCATCGATCACGAAGCCGGTGCCGATGCCGGCGTTGGTCTCGATCCGGACGACCGAGGGCTCGGCCAGCTTCACGAGCGCTTCCGTGGTGAGTGCGTTGCTTTTGCTCACAGGCTGTGTCGTGGCGGCGGTGGGATTCGCCTGCGCTGAAAAAGAGCCGGTGCTTGCGCTCGCGTCACCCGGCGAAGCCGGCGCGTTGGCGGTGGATGAACAGGCCGCCCCGGCAATCAGCGTGAGCCCAAGGATGGCGGCAGCGGCGGGCCGCAGCAGTCTTGCCATGTGATGTCCCTCCTCAAAGGTCAGGAACAGTGTTCAGCACCCGCGGACAACCCGGCGTAAACAGCAAAGGGGGCTTTGCAAGGCCCAGGTAAAGGCCAGCGTTGCGTTCCGCGGGTGCCGTGTATGATTCGAATTCGGGCAGCCTATGGCCTGGCAAGGCAATCCGGAAACTTCTGGTATACGTAACATCGGCAGGAGCGCCGAACTTCGTCGTTCCGAAGCCGAAGAACTTGCCGCGCGGGCTGATTGGACGGACGAAGTCCTCATGGTTGCCATCACTGCCCACGATGAAGTTGCGTTTGGCGTCCTCTACGACCGCTACGTAGACCTCGTCTATTCAGCTTCGCTACGGGTGCTGGCTGATGCCCATCTCGCCGAAGACGCCGCCCAGGACGTATTCGTCCGTCTCTGGCGCCGTCCCGAAACCTTCATCTCCGAACGTGGCCGCTTCCTGAGCTGGCTCATGAGCGTCACTCGCAACCGTGCCGTCGACGAGTTGCGTGCCCGCGGCCGCCGGCGCCAGCGCGAAGGTGGCTCGTGGGGAGAACCGGACGAAGCGGCGGCGCCCATCTTCGCGCACGACTGCATCGACCCGCTGGCTTCCGCCCAGCTCCACGAGGAGCAGGCCCTCGTTCGTAACGCGCTGTGCGGGCTCCCGCACGATCAGCGCCGCGCCCTCGAACTCGCATATTTCGGCGGCCTCACCCAGCAGGAGATCGCCGCCATTCTCCATGAACCGCTCGGCACGGTGAAAACCCGCATTCGCCTCGGCATGCAGAAGCTCCGCCGCGCACTCGAGCCACAGGTCTAAACCGCGACTATGCCCGGCGAACACATCACGCAAGAACAGGCGGACGAATACGCCATCGGCTCGCTCCCCGGGAACCTGGAGCGTGCGGTGTCGCTCCATCTTGGCGAGTGCCGCGCCTGCCGTGAGATCGTCCGGGACTCGGAGCGCCTGGCGGCGTCGCTCGCCCTCGGCGCGCCGCTTCGGCGGCCGTCGCGGCGTTTGCGCCGCCGCGTCTATACGGCGGCGGGCATCACCGGCCCGGGTTTGCTCGGCCGCGTCGCTGGCATCGGCCGCACCGCGGCTGCCATCGCTGCCGTCTTCGTGGCTATCGCAGCGTTTACGGGCATGCTCACCGTGCGCGGCCAGCTCAACGACATACGCCAGAAGAACGCCGATCTGCAGACGCAAATCGATTCCACTCTCAGCCAGAAGGTTGAGCTCGCGGCACTGACGCGGAAGTTGCAGGACTACGAGACCACGTCCGCCGAGCTCCAGCAGGCCGCGACGGATGACCGCGACCTCTTCGTCGCCCTCACTTCGCCTGATAGCGATGTCGCCGATGTCATCTCCGCGGACGCAGCGGCCTCTTCGATCGGCCGCCTCATCTGGAACGAGGATCAGAAGAAAGTCTGGTTCCTCGCCACGTCGCTCCCCCGCCGCCCCGCGGGCGAGACGTACCAGATCTGGGTGAACTCTGGCGGCCGCTACTACAGTCTGGGCACGTTCGAACCGGATGAGAGCGGCTTCGCTCGCTACGACACCGTCGTCCCCGAAGGCTTGAAGACATACGAAACAGCCGTCGTCACCATCGAACGGTCCGGCGGAAGCGCGGCCCGGTCCGGTCCGGCCGTCTTCTTCGTCACCGACCTTTCCCGCCTCAAGAAGTAGCTCACGCGGTCAGCCGCGCGCGTAGAGCCATGAGCGCTCGCGCCTGTCGCCCTTTCACTGCGTCGACGGAGAGCGAAAGCGCCGCTGCTGTCTCCTGGAGCGAAAGTCCATGAATGAAGCGGAGGCTGACGATTTCGCCGTGGCCCGGCTCCAGGGCCGCAATAGCCCGAGCGAGGTCCAGGCGCTCGGGGCTCAACCCGTGATCGGCCGCGCCGCCATCGAACGACTCCAGCGCGACCTGCGGCGGGCGCCGAAACCAGCTCCGGCGCTCGGAGTTCACGACGTGCCGGGCGATGCCGAACAACCAGGCCCGAGCCGGAAGACCCTGGTCGTCAAGCGTGTGCGCGTGCTCCCACGCCTGTTCGAATACTTCGCTCGTCGCGTCCTCCGCCGCCGTGCCGTCGCCCAGGCGCGATAGAGCGTAGCGGTAGATTGCCGGCATCTCGCGGTCGAAGAGCGCGCGCCAGGCGTCGTGGTCTCGCCCGCGAAGGTCATCAATACCCGGCAGCACCGCTGGCCGCGCCACGGTTTCACGAGGCCTTTCAAGCCGGACCACCGTCGCGAATCCGGCGAGGCGCCAGGGGAGGACGGCCGTGCTCAATCATCCTCCGGTTTGCCGTCGTCGCCGGGCGGCCGCGCGGGCGTGGATGTCGCTGTCGCTGTCGGAGTCGACGTCGGCGGCGTCACGGTGGCACCAGGGGTTTTCGTTGGCGTCGGGGTCGTTCCTACTGTGGGAGTGGACGTTGGTGGAGTTGGCGTCGCCGTGGGTGGCGGGGTCGGGGTGGGACTCGGCGGAGTTGTGGCGGCGCCTCCCGTCCCCGGCGATGGCACAGCCGGGCTGCTGGTTGGCGACGGGGTGAGCGTGGGCGTCACCGTGGCCGAAGTCGCGGCCGCCGGCGTTGCCGAGGGAGTGTCCTGGCTCGGCCCGGGGGCTGTTTCGGCCGGGCTGTTTGCGGTGGGCGTGGAGTCGCGCGGTGCCCCAGGCAGCGCTGCGAACGGAGTCGGGGCCGGTGTTGTCGATGCGGGTGTGCCGGCCGGCGTGGGCGTGGCGGAGAGGTCGATCAGAAGTTCGCCGCCCGCCCCATCACGTGGGTCGAGGTTCACCGCGATGGACGCGGCCAGCCTGCCAAGTTCGCCGGCCGCTTCAAGCGGCGTTATGCCCGTCGCGTAGCTGGCCGAGCCGCCGGCCGCAGCGACGATCATGACGCCAGCGGCAAGCCTCTCGCGAAGAGGGCGCGCCAGGGGCCCCGCGCCCAACCAGCCGAACAGCCAGCGGCCAATGCCGGAGTGTTCGCCGCTGAGGTACGCCGCGTAACGTCGCCGCATACGTGTTGCGGCGAATGCGTCGGGCCCCGGCAGCCGCAACTGCCGGCAATCCGCCGCCAGCCTCGCCAGCGTTGCTGCCTCGCCCATGCGCGGCGCGGCGAGCAGCCGCCCCTCGATGAGGTCGTCCAGCAACTGCGGCGAGACCAGCGTTTCAGGCAAGCGCGACTCCATTGGCAGGTTCCGGCCGCTTCCTCGCGGCGCGCGCGTACGTCAGCCGCACGACGAGCGCGAATACGATGCTGAGGCTTGTCGCCAGGTAGAGTCCGAGCAGCCAT
>JBGOVF010000534.1:0-2541 GCA_041477975.1 Tepidiformaceae bacterium | reverse complement strand
GGGCGCTGCCGCGCACACCTGGCCTGATTCGCGGCCGGACGATTGCTGACGCGCGCGGCTCTGACGCGCATAACCGGCGCGGCGGTCAGCCGGACGCGGGCGGCGCTTGGGAGTGGAAAGTCGAAAGTGGAAAGTGAAAAGTGAGCGGCGCTGCCGCGCACAGCAGGCGTGATTCGGGGCCGGACGCTTGCTGACGCGCGCGGCTCTGATTCGCGCTCCGGCGTCCGCCGGTTAACTGCGGCCGACTCCGACGGCTGCCAGGATTTCGTCCGCGGCTCTGCGGCCGGATTCGATGGCCCCGTGAACGGTAGCCGCGTGATCTTGGCTTGTCGCCTCGCCTGCGAAGTGGAGCGCGCCGACCGGATCCGCGAGCGCCTGCCTCAGGCCCGCTCCGTTCGGGGGGAGCGACGAATAGCCCATCCAGGTGTGGGGTTCGGCGCCCCAAGCGATGTAGCGACCGCCTCGAAGGTGCGGCCTGACGGCGCGCCCGAGGATCTGCTCGATCTGGGTTGTTGCCACATCGATAGCATCCGCCTCGGAAGCGTCGTCGAGGTCCCTCGCCGCGCTCCCCCCGAAAAAGGCCGTGAGCACCGGTTCCTCCGCTCCCTGGCCTTGTCCCGGCCTCCACCACAGCTGCGTCGAATTTGGCGTCCAGAGGAAGGTCAGGTCCGGCGGCCAAAGAACGCGGTCGAACCGCAGCAGAATCTTGGTGATGTGGCCGGCATTCAGCCGTTCGATGGCGTCCCACTTCGCGGCCGGCAACGATGGCTTGAATTCGACGGAGCGCCGGCGGAGGACCCCAGGAGGAAGGGTCACCACGGCGTGATCGAACCGGCTCGATGCATGGCCGGCCGTCACTTCGACCGCCCCGTGGTCCCAGCGGATGCCAGTAACCTCCGTCTCGAACTGAATGCGAAGGCCACTGGCCGCCCGTTCGATCAGGCTTGAGTAGCCGTCGAGCAGGCGGAAGTGGCGCAGCGTTTCTGGTGGTTCGGCATGATCCGCGGCGGCGCGGCCCGTTCCCAAGTCGGTGATGTCGCTGGACGCCAATTCGGCCACGTAGTTCTCGATGATCCGCCGACGCTCTTCGGACAGCGGCCGATCCGAGATTTCCGGCCAGAGCTCGAGGACGTGATCGAGGCTGGCCTCGGGTCGGCCGGATTGGACCCAGCGCCGTGAGAGACGTTCGAGCGCCGTGAGGGGGTCGGCGCCGAACTCGGCGACCGCGGCCTCGCGTTCGAGGAGGCGGCCGTTGAGGTGGAACCACATCTCGTAGGAATGGGCGGCTCCGGTTGTGCGGGCGCGGAACTGCCGCACCCAATCCCACGTGGCCACGCGTTCGCCGTGGATGAACTCCGCTCCGAGTTCCACCGGGTGGCTGGCGAACGTCGTATCGGACCATGCACGTCCGCCGGGGCGGTCGCGCGCTTCGTAGACGACGACTTCGTGACCGGCGGCCACCAGTGCACGTGCCGCACTGATACCCGCGGCGCCCGCGCCGATGACCGCGATACGAACCATCGGGCGATTCTAGCCGTCCGCGCCGGGGGAGCCCTCACGGGGCTCGGCGGGGCGCACTCAGCAGCCGGGCTCGCCGTCGTTGCCGCAGCAGTCCTGGCGCGTGCGGATCTTGGTCCAGTTGTTACGCAGGAGCATACGTAGCTTCGTGCCGAACGGGGCATCGAACTCGCGCCAGTTCGCGCGGGCAGCGGCGAGGCCCTGGCCGGGGCGGCGGCGGCTCACGCGATGGTCGCCGGGAGGAGCGGGCTGCGCGTCTTCTCGTAAGCGTCGATAGCGGGCACTTCGCGCAACGTTAGTCCGATTTCGTCAAGCCCTTCGAGGAGCGAGCGTTTGACGAAGGGGTCGATTTCGAACTGGCGGACGAAGGTGCGGTCGGTGGTCGAGACGGTCTGCGTTGAGAGGTCGACGATCAGTTCCGAGGCCGGAAGTTCTTCCGAGCGAGCCATCAGGTGCTCGATGTCCTTCTGCGGGAGGACAACCGTGAGGAGGCCGATCTTGGCACAGTTGTTGCGGAAGATGTCGGCGAACGAGGGTGCGATGAGCGCGCGCAGTCCCAGCCCTTCGAGCGCCCAGGGGGCGTGCTCACGCGAGGAGCCGCAGCCGAAGTTCGGGCCGGCGAGCAGGATCGGCGCGCCTTCGTAGGCGGGGTTGTTTACGACGAAGTCCGGGTCCTTGCGCCACTGTTCGAAGGCGAATTCGCCGAAGCCGGTGCGCTCGATGCGCTTGAGGTACTGGGCCGGGATGATCTGGTCGGTGTCGACGTCGGCGCGGTTGAGCGGGATGGCGCGGCCGCGGACCTGTTCGAACTTCTGCATGGTGGTCTCCCTGCGCTTTAGCTAAAGGTGCGGATATCGACGAAGTGGCCGGCGATCGCGGCGGCGGCGGCCATTTGCGGACTGACCAGGTGGGTGCGCCCGCCGCGGCCCTGGCGGCCTTCGAAGTTACGGTTGGAAGTGGAGGCGCAGCGTTCGCCGGGGAGGAGGATGTCCGGGTTCATGCCCAGGCACATGGAGCAGCCGG
>JBGOVF010000240.1:0-4549 GCA_041477975.1 Tepidiformaceae bacterium | reverse complement strand
TTGGAGCTGGCCCGATTCGGTCAGCCACTCGAAGAACGCCTCGACGCACTGTGGGTCGAGTTGGGTTCCACGCACCCGCCAGAGTTCGGCCACGGCATCGGTGAACGAGCGCTGGGCGCGGTAGACACGGTTCGAGGTGAGGGCGTCGAAGGTATCGGCGACCGCGACGATTCGCGCTTCCAGCGGGATCGCCTCACCTCGCGTGCCGTCGGGATAACCGCCGCCAGCAAAGCGTTCGTGGTGGGCGCGCACGACGAGCGCGACATGCGCGAGCACCCTCGTGCGCCGGGTGATGTGCTCGCCCTTCTCGCAGTGGTTCTTGATCAGCGCGAACTCCTCGGGGGTGAGGCGGCCGGGCTTCGTGAGCACGGCATCGGGCACTGCTATCTTGCCGATGTCGTGCACTCGGCCGGCGGTCTCCACGACTTCCATCATCTCTTCGGAGAGGTGCATCGTGCGGGCGATGGCGCCGGCGTACTCGGCCACGCGGCCCATGTGGTGGCGGGTGTACTCGTCCTTGTCCTGCATCGCAGCCTCGAGCGCCTCGAGTTCACTCGCTGTGGTCGAGCGCACGCGGTCCAGGCCGTCTCGAAGCTCGATCGCGCGGGAGAAGACGACGAGCGACTTCGCCCGCCACGCTTCCACAGCCCAGCCCACGATGAGCGTGCTGAACGCGACGAGCAGAAGGCCGTGGTAGAGCCACCAGCTCAGGTGCCAGAGGTCGCCGTAGTACATCGAGACCTGGCCTTCGGCGAGCAACACGAGCGCGGCGACCATGGCCATCTGGCCCGGGAGGCGTGTCAGGTTCCACGCACGCAGGTAGCGCCAGGCTGCGAACCCGAGCATCGCCACGGTCGTCGACGCCAGGACTGTGTTCCACGGTTTGCCCGTCGGCAAGAACTCCCACGTCTCCGGGCGTACGAGCATTGAGACCAGGTATCCGCTCAGGAGCGCGAGGGCGACGCCGAGCAGCGAGGTGCTGTGCCTGGCGATGAATCCAGAGCCCGGCCAGTGCGTCGGCAGCACGCTGAGAGCGATGAAGAGCGCGCCGACCGTCATGCTCAAGCCGGCCGAGATGATGACCGCATACGGGTATTCGTGACCGGAAACGATGAAGCCGGGCGTACCGAGCCCATGGGTCGCGAAGATCATTGCAACCGCGATGAAGCCCACTGCGAGGAAGACGGTGCGCGTCGTCCGGACGCTCTCCACGGAGAGCGCAAGAGCTGTGCCGATCATCGCGGAGAGCAGCGTGGCGGCCGAGACGATGTAGAAGTGTGCGGTTGGCGCCTTGATCAGCGGGTCAAGCGAGGGCGCCTGCAGCATGGTGACGAACGCAGCCAGCGGCGCAGCCAATGCAACTACCAACGCGGCGTAGCCGATTCGAGCAGCCATCTATTTCCCCGACCCCCTTCTCCTAATGTCGTCCGTGCTGACTGGTATCTGAACCCGGCGCCGCGCTCGGGCTTTACTCCCGTCAGTCCGCGTTCGTGTTCAGCAGGGCCGTGACCGCGCATGAACCGCTGCCAACCACCAGGAATGCGAGCGGCAGCCCCTCGTACTGGACGCATGGGTAGTGTCTAAAGAGTCGGCGGTGCGCAGGCCGCCTGAAGGCAGCGCGACTGACGCCGGAGGTCATTACGCGGATAATCTCCGGCACTCGTCTGGTCCGAGGTGTTGTCATGTCCGAGGTCTACGAACTCGCGGAACGCTACGTAGTGGCTCATTGCGCGCTCGATCCGCTGTCGGCAACTCGCGCCGGAATCGCGGGACACGAGACCGAGTTGACGGACTATTCGCCCGACGGCACGGCTGCACGAGGGGCCCTGGATCGTCTGACTCTGGCGGCGGTCGGTACGGCACGCGCCGAATCGGACCGCGACCGCGTCGCCCGCGATGTGATGGCCGAACGTTTGGAGAACGCCATCGCGCTTGCCGAGGGAGGCGAGCCGTACCTCGCGCTGCGCACGATTGGCTCGCCGGTCGGCGCCTTCCGACAGGTTTTCGATGGCATGCCCAAAGTGACCGTAGAAGATTGGAGGACCATCGCGAGCCGCCTTGAGAAGGTGCCGGCCGCGCTCGCAAGGTTCCGAGTGACACTGGATGAAGGGTTCGAAAAGGGCATCGTCAACTCGCAGCGTATGGCCGCTGAATCGGCCCTCCAATGCGAGACCTGGGCCGGCCAAACGGGCTCGCAGCCGTTCTTCGATACTCTGCTCGACGCATACGACCGCGCCAGCGTGGATTCGCCGGCCTTGCGGCTCGACCTCGCGCGCGCGGCGTCGGCGGCGACCGCGGCGTACAGGTCGATGGGAGCGTATTGCCGCGAGGTCGCGCTTCCTCGCGGCGCAGTCCGGGACGGCTGTGGGCGCGAGCGCTACCAGCTCAGCGCCCGCGCGTTCCTGGGAGCCGACATCGATATCGATGAGACCTACGCCTGGGGCTGGGCCGAACTGCACCGCCTGGAAGCCGAGATGGAAGCCACCGCGAGGCGGATTCTGCCGGGAGGCAACGTCGAGGCGGCCGTCGAGCACCTCGACGCGCGGCCGGAGAATTTTCTCGATGGCGTTCAGCCCTATCGCGATTGGCTGCAGCAGGAGCATGACCGCGCCCTGCGCGAACTGGATGGCAGACACTTCGAGATCGACCCGCGGGGGATGCGCGTGGAGGTGATGATCCCGCCGCCGGGCGGCGCGCTCGCTGCGTACTACACGGGGCCATCGGAGGACTTCAGCCGGCCCGGCCGCACCTGGTGGCCGACCGGCACCGCCACCCGTTTCGCGCGCTGGAGATTCATCTCCACGGCGTATCACGAGGGTGTCCCGGGCCATCACCTGGACTATGTCAGTCGTCGCTCGCTGGAAGGCCAGCTCTCGCGCTACCAGCGTTCGCTGGCGTTCATTTCGGGATACAGCGAAGGCTGGGCGCTCTATGCGGAGCGGCTCATGGGCGAACTCGGTTACCTGGAGATTCCGGAGTACTACCTCGGGATGCTCAAGGGCCAGGCGATGCGTGCCGCTCGGGTAATCGTGGACATCGGGATGCACCTGGGCATGGCGATCCCAGCGAACGAGAAGTTCCACCCGGGTGAGACCTGGACTCCGGAACTCGCCGCGGACCTGCTCGTCGCCGCCACGAGTAACTCGCGCGAGTTCATGGAGAGCGAGGTTGTCCGGTATCTCGGCTGGCCTGCGCAGGCGATCAGTTACAAGGTTGGCGAGCGTTACTGGCTCGAAGCGCGGGAAGCCGCCCGGCGGCGCATGGGGACGGCGTTCGACCTGAAGGCCTTCCATTCTCAAGCGCTGGGCCTTGGGCCGATGGGCCTCGCCCAACTCCAACGCGAACTGGCCTGAGCGCGGAGGCGCCGGGGGCCGGCCAACTCCTCCACCTCCGCGCGCATCGCGAGGAAGCAGTTTTCGGTGGTGGTGATGTTCTCTCCGTAGGTTCGCCTTGTTACGGGGTGGGCAGGAAGAGCTGGTACTTACCGGCGATCTGCTTGCCGGCCGCCAGCGGCCCCCCGATTGTCAGCGTCATCGGGCCGGCCGTCGCAGCCACGCTGCTCTTAAACGGCACCACGAGCGTGACGTTGCGCCCCTGTCCGCTCGAGACGACGACCTCCGAGCGTCCGCTCAGGGTTGCGAGCGGCGTGAAGGTTTGACCGGCCGCGGATAGCGTCGCTGTCCGGAGGTTCACCTGGCCGAAGTCTTTCGCCGCGTTGGTGATCCACAGGTCAAGCAGCACAACGCCCGTCATCCCCTGCGATTGCGCTTTCGCAACAGCGTTGGAAAGGCTCACCGCCTCGTTTCCGCCCGTGGCCATGAGGATGCATCCGAAGTAGTCGATTGGGTAGGTGGCGGCCCGTGTCGCACGCACGGCCACACCGGAGATTGCCTGTTCAACGCTCAGGGCGGTCGATGTCTCTTTGATCGAGCCGCACTGCGTGACCTGGTGGGAGAGGTCGACCTGCGGCGTCGCTGCCGCGTCGGGCGTGGCGCGCGCGCCGGCGACTTCCGCCGTGGTGGTAGACGCAGCGTTGGCGGCCTGCGCCGTGGCCGGGGCCGCCGTCGCGGCAGGCTTCGTGGTGGCACTGGGGATAGCCGTCGGCAGCGCGGTCTGTGCTGCGCGTGTCGGCAGAGCGCTTTCGGCGGTGGCGTGCGGCCCCCCCGGTTGCACTCCGAAAGCGATGGCGAGCATCCCGCCGACCACGGCCAGGGGGACCAGGATCTGCGGCCTCTTGAGCTTGTTGAGGAGGAGGTTACGTCCGGTGGTGCGAACCCCTGGCTGGCGCTCGGGCGGCCTTCTTTGCACGCCTCAACCCTAACGCCGCTTTCCCCACGCCCACGATGCGGGATTCCCCGATAACGCCCTCGCTCGCGACTGATCTTCCGGCGAAGAGGCCTAACGCCGGGCGTCGGCGCCGGGCCTCGCCAGCCCATTGGGCATGTGGCGGGCCCGTTCCGCAAGAATGCTGTGACACTCGCAAGCGGCGGCCTCGAGCCCGCCTCGATCAAGGATCTTCATTCGCCCGCGCCGGTACGAAATGAGGTTG
>JBGOVF010000421.1:0-3150 GCA_041477975.1 Tepidiformaceae bacterium | reverse complement strand
GTACGGTGGGGCCTGGAGATTGACGAATACGGAGGAATCGGCGGGCTGGTCGCCGACGGTCCTCCGGATGTCGAAGGCTGCGAACCGTCCGCGGACGGCGGTGATCATGAGATGGCGCGCGGCAAACTCGATGCGGGAGTGCGCAGGGTCCGCCTGCCAGGTCCCGGACGGGAGTGACGGCGCGGGTGTTGGCACGACCGATGGCGTCGTTCCACCGCGCGTTCCAATGGAGACCATGATGACTCTCCGCCGGCGATTTAGCCCGGAGCGATACGGTAGGCGTATAGTAAAATGTTTGTCAATATGCTCCCTGGGATGCCAGGCCCGAGCCCTGGTCGTGCGCCAGCCCAGCGCGGATGGCCCGGGCTCGCTGGTGGAGTTGATTAGTACAAGCCTTGACTTTTCCAAACACCGGGGCGTAGTGTCCGCCGCTAAATGGAACGATCCTTCCAGCCCACGCCGCCGCCCCCTGCCGAGCCCGACGACACGAGGACTCGGGTCCTCCGCGCGGCAGCCGAACTCTTCGCGACTCGAGGCTTCGCGGGGACCAGTATCTCGGCCATCCGCGCAGCGTCCGGCGTGCTCCCCAGTTCTATCTACTGGGAGTTCGGGAGCAAGCAGGGCATCCTTGCGGCCGTTCTCGAGGACTCGGCCGATCGCTGGCTGGACCAGGCGGCCCAGTCCGCGCTGCGCGCGGTTGAAGAGTCACGTGCAACCGGCCGCCGGCCAATCGAAGCACATTTTGCATACCTGGCCGAGGAGCTCACCGAGCGGCCCGAGTTTCTTCGGCTACTGCTCCTGCTGGCGCTTGAGCGGCGCGAAGGAGACCCCGCTACCATCGCGGCCGTTCGCCGGGTCCGGGACCGAGCGACCCGCGGGCTTGCCACGGCCTTCAGGCTCGGAGGGTTCGTGGATGACGGCGTGAGCGACGAAGCAGTGCACGAGTTAGCTCGAATCGCCCTCGCGTTCGCTGACGGTGCGTTCGTCGCCGCTCAGATCGACCCCGGCACAACCGACCTGAAGCGCATGTTCGCGGTCTTTTACGCGGGCATGGCGGCCGCTCTCGCGGTCGAAGGTGCGGCCACACTTGAACGAGGAGGTCACTAGCATGGGAGCCCGAACTGGCGAGCAGTTCCTGGCCGGGTTGCGGGACAAGCGGGAGATCTGGCTTGGCGACCGACGCGTTCCCGATGTCACCACCGATCCCGCGTTGGCCGGTGCGGCGCGGACAATGGCCGGCCTGTTCGACCTTCAGCATCGCGAGGCGGCAACCTGCCTCATCCCCGACGAAGAAACCGGCGAGCCGATCAACGCATCGCACATGATCCCCCGCTCGCGCGAAGATTTGCAGCGTCGCCACGATTGTCTCCGGCTCATGGCCGACCACTCGGTCGGCATCATGGGACGATCGCCGGACTATCTGAACGTGACGTTCGCGGGGTTCGCCGCGAACCCCACGTTGTGGTCATCGAACGGCAACGAGCAGGGCTGCGAGAACCTCGTTGCCTTTCAGAAGGAGTTCCGGCGTCGTGACCTGTCGATGACGCACACCATCATCCATCCGACGACGGACCGCACGACTGGAGACACGCCGCTACCGGGCACTGATATCTCGCTGCACAAAGTAGACGAAACGGCCGACTACATCGTTGTCCGCGGGTCCCGAATCCTGGCAACGCTCGCGCCGTTTTCCGACGAGATCTCGGTGTATCCCAGCCAGCCAATCCTGCCCGGGGCCGAGGCATTCGCGCTCGCCTTTTCCATTCCGATCGACGCGCCTGGGCTGAAGTTCCTTTGCCGGGACAGCTATACCCGCGAAGGCAGCGTGTTCGACTTTCCGATTTCGAGCCGTTTCGACGAGCAGGACGGCTTCGTGATTTTTGACGATGTGAAAGTGCCGAAGGAGCGCGTCTTCATCGACGGCAACCTCGGCGTCTACAACCGGGCGCTGGCGACGACGTGGACGGCCAACATCGTTCACCAGACCGCGATCCGGGCCCATACCAAGCTCCAATTCGCCCACGAGCTGGGGGCGCGCATGGCAGAGGCCGTGAACGACAAGCGCCCCCAGACCGCCGAGATGCTTGGCGAAATCTGGTGCATGGCCGAATTCGCCCGTTCCGCCATCCTCGCCGCCGAGACTCAGGCGCGGGAGTACGAAGACGGCGCCTGGTTCCCCGATCCGCGGCCGCTCAGCGCGCTGCGGGCCACGCTCCCCCAATGGTTCCCGCGTGTGAATGACATCCTCCAACTCATCGGCAGCCACAATCTGCTCGCCGTGGCCTCCTCGGGGATGCTGGCCAACCCCGAACTTCGGCCACTGATCGACCACTACCTTCACGGCGCGGGCGATGTCTGCGCGGAGGAACGCTCCCGGATCTTCCGTCTCGGCTGGGACTTCACGAGCAGCGCCCTCGGGAACCGCGTCGAACTGTACGAGCGATTCTACCTGGCCTCAGGCCCGCGAAACCTCCAGATGGCCCACATCCGCGCCGACCGAAGTGAAGGCGCGCGGCTGGTGGACCGGTTCCTGACGGAGGCCATCGATTGACCGTTCTCGAAGAGCACGCCGTGGTTGCGGGCACGAACGTGCCGACCGGTCATTGGATCGGCGGCGCGCAGGTGCATTCCGCCGACACCTTCTCCGATTACTCGCCGATCGACGGCGCGCACCTGGCTCAAATCTCCGCCGGTGGCAAGGCCGAAATCCACGCAGCCGTGGCCGCGGCACGCAGGGCATTTCCGGCGTGGGCCGCTCTTGGCCCCGAGGGTCGCCGGCCAATCCTGCACAACTTCGCCGACGGCCTCCTCGCTCGAGCGGAGGAGCTCGCCAATGTCGAAACGCTCGACAACGGTTCCTTGCTCGCGGGCAACATACGCGGCGTCATCCCCCGCGCGGCGCACAACATCCGGTTCTTTGCCGACTATGCGCCTACGCTCACGGGAGAAACGATTGATTCACCCGACGTGGTGAACCACGTCCGCTACAACCCGTCGGGGGTGGCTGCGCTCATCACTCCCTGGAACGCGCCGCTGATGCTGACGACGTGGAAGGTGGGTCCGGCGCTTGCGGCTGGCAATACGCTCGTCGTGAAGCCGCCGGAGTGGGCGCCGCTCACCTGCTCGCTGATGGCCGAGATCGCCGCAACC